>NZ_QRXX01000002.1:0-14182 GCF_003462695.1 Collinsella sp. AF16-8 | reverse complement strand
CTGGCTCGCCCGCTTTTTCATCGCGCTAGCGCTTCTTTGGGATTGACCTAAGGCGAGCGAACCATAGGGCTGCGGCACCCGAGGTCAGGAGCGCGGTGATGCAAGCGGCGATGGGAGCTGATCCTGTTGCCGGTAGGTCCTGCGGTAGGGTACAGCGTTGAATGACACGGTCCTCGTCATGTGACTCAAGTTTATCGCCGCCGCCGTTGCGGCAAAGATCGACGCGTGCGCTGTTGGTGAGTGCAGTTTGAGGTGTGTAAGCCGACGTTGCCTGCATGTGCACGACTGCGCCCCGAGCATCTGTGCCAAGGATTGCTTTGGCATCGTCAAGGTCGTCGTGCTCATCTTTGAGATCATCGCGGGTCCAAGAATCCGTATCGCTTCGAGTCGTAAAGTCGGCGGCTACCGCACCGTATTCAATGCGAATGCCCGTTACGACGGTATTGGATGCAAGGTCGAGTTCTTTCGCCTCGAGTGTGGCGGATTCCGTGGTCGAGACATCCGCCTTCCAGAGGTGCCAGCCGTCGTAATCGACGAGGCGGCAATCTTCACCCAGACTCTCTTTTACTTCGTCGGACTCAAGCCAAGGATTTTCGTGCCCATCGTCAAGCGTCGCGTTTGCCGGCTCATCGACGTCTGTCGAGTCCAACGGCGTCGTGCGATACCACACGTTGCACAGACCGTTGAGGTCGCCGATGGCGACGGGGGTTTCGATTGAGACGAATCTCGCCGTATCGTCCTCGGCACACTCAAGATCATCGGTAATTGTGAACTCATCAACCCAGGTAGCTGAATCGTTTCGAGCGTCGATGGTATAGGAGAAAAGACCGTCCGTATTGGTTTGCGTTGCGGCGCGATTTTTACCATCGCCGTTGGCCAGCAGACCCTTCCCGATAGGTTGGACAAGCTCCTGACGCTTGTCGACCTGTCCTTTGATCTCGATGGGCGCATCCTTCATCGCGACGGATTGGACTTCTCCCGTATCCTTTATTTCAAACGTTATCTCCTCGGCAAGGTCATAGGTCCGCGGAGACATCATTTCGCGCAACGAGTAGGTGCCGGGTGCAAGATGTTCGACGCGGTGCGGCTTGTCGGATGAGGTCCAGGAGTCTATTTCGGTTTTATCGGGACCATATAAGGTGAGTTGTGCGCCTTTCACTTCCTGCTCTCCGCTTGCATCGACCTTGGAGATACCAACCTTGGTGTAATTGTCGGATACGTTAAGCCGTGCTTCTACAACGGGTGTTTTCTGGTCGGCATAAGCGAGGTCTACGATATGGGGCGTCCGGTCGAGTAAGAAGCCTGCCGGCGCTTGAGTCTCGACAACCTCGTAGCGTGCGGTGCCAGATCCCAGCGGGAGGTCGTCCGCGCGTGCTTCTCCAGTTTTATCCGTTGTGACGGTAGCGACAGTCTCACCGTCGAGCGCGGCAATGCTACCGTCGGAGCGCACGATATCACCCGAGGCACGGATCTCAAAGATGGCGCCCGCGAGGCTGCTGCCGTCTACGACATCGGTTTTAACGATCCTGATGTTTCCGGTCGCGGCGCGGTCATAATACGAGGCGATTACAACGGGCGTTAGGTTCATGTCGGCGGGTATGTTTACCTCGATCTCTTTGCCGACAAGATAGGGCTCTTTGGCCGAGGTTTCGCGTACATAATAGGTGCCCGGCACGAGCGATTCGGGCAGTGTGACGGTCCCGGTCGCGTCAGTCGTAAAGGTGTCCATTACGTTATGTGCTGGATGCCAGCAAGTTTGTGAGACAGGTTTGTGATTGCTGTCGAGGAGTTGGAAGGTGAATCCGGCTAGGGGAACAGAAGCGCCTGTTTGGGCATCGCGTTTTACAATCTGGAGATGCGTCGACAGAGCGTGGTTGTCCACGATATATTGAAGCTCGGCGCCGTTGGAAATCTGATTGGCCTCGACGGTCCATTCCCCTGCACGTTTAAAACCCTCTGGGACGGTTTCCGGAACCTCACGAACGGTGTAGCCGGCGCGGTCGTATGGGATGGCTCCGTGGACACCGGCGGGTCGCTTGCCTGCGCCAAACCATGCTTCGGGCTGATCTTTGGTGGAGGCAAAGCCATAGATGTTTGTGGTCAGTGTGCCAACAACCTGCTGAGAGCTGTTGCTCACAACCTCAAAGACAACACCTCCCGCCGGCTGCTCCAAGCCGGATTGGTCGCTATTGCCGTAGTCCTTGAATTTGGAAATTTCAAGGTCAAATGCAATGGGGATATCGGAAACGCGAGATTCGATCTCGACCACGCCTGAATCACCGAGCTGGTCGGCTCTAACGGTATAGGACCAGCTGTCGTTGGATGGCAGGTAGCCCTCGGGGGTTTTTGATTCGTAGATGGTAAAGGTTCCTAAGGGGACATCGGCGAGGGTGGCCCGACCGCTTTCGTCGGTCGTGAGGATTTGCGCCCATCCAGGGGTTGATTGCGACACACACGTGAACTCTGCTCCCGCGAGTGAAGATCCCACCTGGGGGCCGGCATTCGTCGCGGCATCGAGTTTTACGACATGCAGGGTGATGGCGCCGGGTTGTTCATCGATGGCGACCTGCCCGCCGTCATTCCCCGTGGTAAAGGCGATGCGATCGGGGCGGGGGACATAGCCGGCCGGCGCCTTCGTTTCAACTAGGTAGTATGCCGTATTGGGCAGAAGTGTTGCCTGTGCTCGACCGTTGCCGTCCATCTGAATGGTGCCGACACGTGCGTCGCTGGCGCTCTCAAAAACATCGAATGTTGCCCCGTCAAACTGATAAGTATTGTTTCCGCTGGTAATGGCAGCGTTTGCAGACTGCTTTTGGAAGGAAACAGAGACCGCCGGCAGTACATAGAGCATGTCTTGACGTTTGCTGCCGCCCGATACGGTTCCTATATAGCGCCGCGCGCGGTGCGGAGCGGCTTTGATGCTTCCTGATTTTGCGCTGTCGTGGAGCCACCGCGCAGCCGCCACGACTTCATTGTCGGCGGTAAAGTGCCCGCTCTTGGTTTTGCCCTGAGCGGTTGTGTAGGAGTAGGTGCCGTCGACATGGGTAGTGCCGTTGAGCATCCATACGGCAAGCTGGGTGGCGGCGCGGGCGCGATCGGGTGAAAGATGGTAACCGCCAAACGACGTGGCGGTAGGATATCCGTGACAAACGATTGCCGCGAACTCGTCGTCGAGCCACACCCAGCCTTGATCAAAGTTGAGCCATGGGCCGCCCGGCTTGGTGGGGCCGGGGCGCTCCTGGTTCATGCAGTAGGCAATCGAGGCGTCTTGAGCTTCATACTTGCCGATGAAGAAGGGCCCACAATCATCGCTAATAGTGCGGAAGCCGAGCTGGTCGTAGCCATCGACGGCAAATGCGGCTCCCGGTGCCAGACAGCCGAAAAGCAGGAAGAGGAGCAGGAGCAGCGGACCTGTTGCGATTGCGCTGTGGACAGAGTGCGTGGGTGCGTTGGACATGGCTGCTCCTTATCCCTCGTGCGCCGCATGGGGAGGTTGCGACGCGTAGGATGAGGCTACCCCCGAGGTTCATGCGGGTAAGTACCGGAGCCTGACCAAAAGCTTGCCCAATTCCTGACAAATTGAGCTCAAATACAACAATCAGGCAAAAGCGCAGGTAGAAGATAAGGAGAACAGGAGGCCAAAGGTCCTCGTCTCCACAATTGATGCGATTTTCAAACGAATCTCCACAGCTAAAACAAGCATCGCCACCCTTGTATCGAACAAGACAACCGCGTTATACTAGCCAACACACAAGCGGGCATCGCCAAGTGGTAAGGCATCAGCTTCCCAAGCTGACACTCGCGGGTTCGAGTCCCGTTGCCCGCTCCAGAAAAAGTAAAAGCACGACACCGTTCCGGTGCCGTGCTTTTTTCAATAAAGCGCCGGGACTCGAACCCGCCAGGGTGCGAGCGTAAAACAAACGCGAAGCTTTTGTAGCGAGCAGGCGAAGGCGCCGGCAGGCGCCTGAAGCCGGTGCGGATTTGCGAAGCAAATACGCGGACGTCCCGTTGCCCGCTCCATCGAGCGCGGGAGACTTTGGGGCGGCCAATTCAACAAAGTCTTCCCCATCGTCTCCGTGAATCCGAGGAGATCGACCGCAGCCGGTGCGGATTTGCGAAGCAAATACGCGGACGTCCCGTTGCCCGCTCCAATTCCAAAATGTTAGGTTAATGCCTGCTGCCCATACTTGCACCTGCGCACGGTACAATGGTTGGGTTACGACCAACGTGCCAATAACCAAAAAGGAGCCGCTATGATCGATCGCTATACCCGCCCGGAGATGGGACACATCTTCTCCCTCGAGAACAAGTACGCCATTTGGCAGGAGATCGAGGTCCTGGCCTGTGAGGCCCAGGCGGAGCTCGGCAAGATCGGCATTTCTAAAGACGAAGCCCAGTGGATCCGCGACCATGCCAACTTTGAGAAGGCAAAGGTCGACGAGATCGAGGAGGTCACGCGCCACGACGTCATCGCCTTCCTGACCAACATGAAGGAGTACATCGACGCCGATGTTCCCGAGGGCGACCCCAAGCCCAGCCGCTGGGTTCACTATGGCATGACCAGCTCCGATCTGGGCGACACGGCTCTGTGCTACCAGCTCACCCAGGCCTGCGACCTGATCATCGAGGACGTCAAGAAGCTCGGCGAGATTTGCAAGCGTCGCGCCTTTGAGGAGCGCAACACGCTCTGTGCCGGCCGCACTCATGGCATCCACGCCGAGCCGATGACCTTCGGCATGAAGTTCGGCTCTTGGGCCTGGGAACTCAAGCGCGATCTGGATCGTCTTGAGGACGCCCGCAAGAATGTTGCCTTCGGTGCCATCTCGGGCGCTGTTGGCACGTACAGCTCCATCGAACCGTTTGTCGAGGAGTATGTCTGCGAGCACCTGGGTCTGGTTCACGACCCGCTGTCCACGCAGGTTATCAGCCGCGACCATCACGCCTATCTCGCCGGCGTTCTCGCCACCACCGCGGCCACCTGCGAGCGCATCGCTACCGAGGTTCGCAATCTGCAGAAGACCGATACCCTCGAGGCCGAGGAGCCGTTCCGCAAGGGTCAAAAGGGCAGCTCCGCCATGCCGCACAAGCGCAACCCGATCACCATGGAGAAGGTCTGCGGTCTGTCGCGCGTCGTGAAGTCCAACGCCCAGGTTGCCTTCGATAACGTCGCCCTGTGGCACGAGCGTGACATTTCGCACTCCTCTGCCGAGCGTGTCGCCCAGGCCGACAGCTTCATCGCCCTCGACCACATGTTCCAGTGCCTCATCCGCGTTATCGACGGCCTGCAGCTGTACCCTGCCCGCATGATGGCCAACCTCAATAAGACCCGCGGCCTCATCTTCTCCTCCAAGGTGCTGCTGGCCCTCGTCGACACGGGCATCACCCGCGAGGACGCGTACGCCATTGTGCAGGAGAACGCCATGGCAACCTGGCGCGAGGTGCAGGATTGTGTCTCCGGCCCCACCTTTAAGGAGCGTCTCGAGGCCGACCCGCGCTGCACCGTCAGTCAGGAGAAGCTCGACGAGATCTTTGATCCGTGGGACTTCCTCACCCGTATCGACACGGTCTTTGATCGTCTGGAGCAGCTGAGCTTCGAGTAGGTTCGGGCATAACGTTAGCTTTTTAGGGCGCTTTGCTGGTAATGTGTGTTGCCGGCAAAGCGCCTCGTTGCATTTAGGGAAAGACGGGGATAATAGTCGTCTCGAATAACATTCTGAGAGGGGATCGCATGATTTCGTTTGATTACAAGCCGCAGGGTGTATGCTCTCGCAATATTCACCTTGACCTTTCCGATGACGGCAGCAAGGTGCTGGGCGTTGAGTTTACCGGCGGCTGCGATGGCAACCTCAAGGCCATCTCCAAACTGGTCGAGGGCGCTCCTGCTGACCGTGTGATCGAGGTTCTTGCCGGCAATACCTGCGGCATGAAGAAGACCTCTTGCGCCGATCAGCTTACGCGCGCTATCGAGGCCGCTCGCGCCGAGATCGCCTAATGGGTATCGCCGACCACATCAAGAACGGAATATCGCGTCGCGGCTTTGTGCTCGGTGGAGCTGCCGCGGGCGCTGCCACGGTGCTTGCCGGATGTTCGAAAAAAACAGGCACCAGTGATGATGCCGCTGGCGAGCCGCAGGTTATCAAGGACGATTCGAAGATTGTCTCGATCACTGATGAGTACGAGGCAGTTGACATCGATCTTGAGCCGGCGGCATCGTGGACGCTGCCGCTGGGCACGTTGCTGTACTACTGCGATGGTGACTATGCTGCGGCAATGATGGCGCCCGCATCGGCACTGCACGCCAACACACTCGGTGTGCTCAACCTGGGCGATGGCTCGCTTACCACATTAATTGAGAATCCTATCGAGGGCACGGGATATGCTTTTTACGATGTCCGTGCCGGCGACGGCGTGTTTGCGTGGGTTGAGATGAACTTTGCCAGTTCATCGTGGAAGCTCTACGCTCAAAATCTGTCGGGCGCTTCGCTCTCTGGCGACGTGGTTGAGCTCGATCGAGGTGGCAAGGACTACGATCCGCCACTGTTTACGGCGTTCGGGTCATCAGCCATCTGGTATAAAATGCCTTCGGCAGGCGGCAATAAAACGAGTAGTGATTCGTTTTGCTATCGTCGCTCGCTTGATGAATCCAAGGCCGAGACAATTTGGAAATCGACGGGCCGCTTTGCGTCGGCCCCGCGCGTGAGCGACGGCATTTTGACCATCTCGCCGCGTGTCCGCAACGACGAGGGCGTCTACTACGGCATAACGGCAATCGATCTGACCGATGGCAACAACACCAAACGTGCCCAGCTAGTCCTTCCCTCGTCAGTCTCGCCTTTCGAGGCCGTATATATGGGCGATACCTTCGTGTTTTCTATCGAGGCGACCTATAGTGGCGTGGGCAGCTTGGGCAACATGGGCACGTATATCGGTAATGAGGGAGGGCCGTACCTCTTCCTGTCACGCGAGCCGCTCGCATGTGCGGCTGGCAAGAAGAATAAATACCTTGTTAAGGTGCAGGCATCGCATTTCCTGATCGACACCTCCGCCAAGACCTATGGCTCGCTGCTGTCGCCCGACCGCGCTTTGGAGTATGGCGATTATCCAGCTACGGCGGGAAAATCGGACTCATTCCTTACGTACGCCACGGTGCGCAACAGCCAGGGTATACCAGAGACGGTCACTGCACGCCTATTCTCTCTTTAAGCTTAGAGGGGTTAAAAAGGCGCCAACAGGGGAATAAACGCGTTGTAATTGTGAGTACCGCCCGCCGAGCTGCCGCGTCATAGCGGCATCCGGCGGGCTCAGGTGCGTTAAAATGGGCTTGTTCTTAGCTAATTGAGACAGGGGGGCCGTGTTATGGCTTCAGATGCAAAAAAGATTCTGCTGGTCGAGGATGAGAAGGCAATCCGTGACGCCGTCGCTGCCTATCTCGAGCGCGAAGGCTACTGGGTTGTGGGCGTCGGCGACGGCCAGTCCGCGATCGAGGAGTTCGAGAAGCACCAGTTCGACCTGGTTGTGCTCGATCTTATGCTCCCCAAGATCCCCGGTGAGCGCGTTTGCCGCACTATCCGCGATACCTCGGATGTGCCCATTATCATGCTTACCGCCAAGGGTGAGATCGAGGATCGTATTATCGGTCTTGAGCTCGGCGCCGACGACTATCTGATCAAGCCGTTCTCGCCGCGCGAGCTCGTCGCCCGCGTTCGCGCTCTGTTCCGCCGTGCCCATCAGGCCGACGAGCCCGCCGTCGAGGTACTCGACTTCGGCGATCTGGTCATCGATATCTCGGGCCACAAGATCTTAGTCGAGAACAAGGAAGTGGACCTGACCGCTTCTGAGTTTAAGCTGCTCACCACGCTTGCTCGTCATTCCGGTCGTGTCTACAACCGCATGGAGCTGGTCGAGAAGGTGCTCGGCTACGACTTTGAGGGCTATGAGCGCACCATCGATAGCCACGTGAAGAACCTTCGCGCCAAGCTGGGCGATGATCCCAAGAAGCCCAAGTGGCTCTACACCGTCCACGGTGTCGGCTATCGCTTCGAGGCTCCGGCCAAGACCGATAAGTCGGACGAGAAATAGGGAAATCACATATGACACCTGCGCGCTTTGAAATCGGACAAAAGCACAAGCAGGAGAGCGAGGCGGGTTCCAAGGCTAGTTGGAACACGCCTCGCTCCGATTCACGGCCAACGATGAGCTATCCCTCGCGCATGGCACTTGCTTTTGCTCTGACATCGCTCATGACGGTATTGGTGCTGGTGGGCGTGGTCTCTGTTGTGTGGGGCACGGTCTTTTCGGATTACACGCGCTCCAATATCGTCGAAATCGCAAATTCCGCTGCCGAAAAGCTTGCGACGTCGTATGAGGAAAACGGCAATTGGACTGCGGGCGAGCTACGTACGGTCGCGACATCGAGTTTGGTGTCCGACGATTTGGGTATGCAGGTCGTCAACAAGAAAGGCGTTGTCGTTTATGACGACTCATGGCCTTCGGCAAGCGCGACCGCCGATGTGCGCGAGAACGAATCGCCGTCGAGCAGCTCGAGCGGGAAAAAAGCATCGCATAGTCCGGTCTCGTCGGCTCCCACCGGCTCCGATAGCGTTGCAAACGTCGAAATCATAACGTCTTCCGGCGAGCATGTCGGACAAGTAAAGCTGTGGGCCATCGGCTCCGATGCCTTGCTCACCAAGGCAGATTCTGCGTTTAGGGAGAAGACCTTTAACGCCATGGCCCTTGCTGCGGTTGTTGCAGTTTGCATTTCGGTCGTTATCGGATCACTCGTGTCGCGCATGCTCACCAAGCCGATTCACCGTATTACCAGCACGGCCAAGCAAATTCGCGATGGCGATCTGTCTGCTCGTACGGGCTTGCGCGGCGATGACGAGATCGATCAACTGGGCGAGACGTTCGATGAGATGGCCACTTCGCTCGAGAAGGATATGAAACACGAGAAACGTTTGACCTCGGACGTGGCTCACGAACTTCGTACTCCGCTTATGGCCATGCTCGCAACGGTCGAGGCCATGCAGGATGGCGTATATCCTACCGACGATGAGCACTTGGAGACTGTTGCTTCCGAGACGCGTCGCCTGGCTCGTCTGGTGCAGCAGATGCTCGACCTGTCGCGCATGGAAAACAGCACGGCTCCGCTCAACCTTGAGCCGGTGGACATGGTTCCTTTCGTGCGTTCCATCGTCAATGCCCAGGAGCGCCTGTTTGTCGACCGCGATCTGCGCTTGCGCTTTGCTGACGAGACCCAAGGTCACGACGATGTCGTCGAAGCCGATCCCGACATGATCACACAATGCGTCATCAATCTCATGAGCAACGCCATGCGCTACACCCCCGAGGGCGGTTGGGTCGTGGTGTCGGTGCTCAGTGACCGCAAACACGTCAGCATTGCCGTTTCTGATACCGGCATCGGTATTGCCAAGGATGACTTGTCGCGCATCTTCGGCCGTTTTTGGCGCGCCGATGCCAGCCGTGCCCGTGAGGCGGGCGGTCTGGGCGTGGGCCTCGCCGTGACTAAACAGATCGTCGAGCGCCATCACGGCTACATATCCGTGGAGTCGGAGCTTGGAAAGGGTACGACTTTTACGATTCATCTGCCTCGCGAGCACACGGCGGACGCGGCATCTACTACAATGGAGCACTAGCTTTTCGCTATTCGGTGAAGGAGGGGTTTCGTCCCTGCCGCTCCGAGTTTGCGAAAACGTGCGGGAAAGAACCCGCATTACTGTCGTATTTTGGTAAGGAGTGACTCACGTGACAACGATGGAGCGTCGTCCGGATTCCCGTGGCAAGGTTCGTGATATCTACGATGCCGGTGAAAACCTGCTGATGGTCGCCACCGACCGCATTTCTGCGTTCGACTTCATTCTTCCCGACGAGATTCCGTTTAAGGGAGAGGTGCTCAACCGCATCTCGGCATTCTGGTTCGATAAGTTTGCCGGCATCGTTCCCAACCACCTCGTTTCCATCGACCCGGCGGATTTCCCCGAGGAGTTTGCTGAGTATCGTGACTACCTCGCCGGCCGCGCCATGCTGGTTAAGAAGGCCCAGACGATTCCTATCGAGTGCATCGTCCGCGGCTATCTGACCGGTTCGGGCAAGAAGACCTACGACGAGAACGGCACCGTCTGCGGCATCCAGCTGCCTGAGGGCCTGACCGAGGCTTCCAAGCTTCCCGAGCCGCTGTTCACGCCGTCCACGAAGGCCGAGATCGGTGACCACGACGAGAACATCTCGTTCGAGCGTTGCTGCGAGATCGTGGGCGAGGACATCGCCACGCAGATTCGCGACCTTTCCCTCAAGATCTACAAGGCTGCCGCCGAGTATGCAGCGACCCGTGGCATCATCATTGCCGACACCAAGTTCGAGTTCGGTGTCATCGATGGCAAGGTTACGCTGATCGACGAGTGCCTCACGCCCGACTCCAGCCGTTTCTGGCCTGCCGCCAGCTACGAGGAGGGCAAGATTCAGCCCAGCTACGACAAGCAATTCGTCCGCAATTGGCTCAAAGCCAACTGGGATATGACGGGGGAGACCCCGCATCTGCCCGCCGAGGTCATCGATGGCACGTCCGAGCGCTATCGCGAGGCCTTCCAGATCATCACGGGCTCCCAGTTCACAAGCATGAAGGAGAACGCATAAGTGAGTACCCGTAGCGCCACGAACAAGCGCACGCAATCCCACGAGGTTACCGGGGTTGCGCGCAAGTCCGCTGCATCCGCCAAGCCCGCCCGTCAGGCAGCGAGCTCTGTCCGCGTCGTGCCGGCTTCGTCTAAGGCACGCCGCAAAGAGCTCGAGAAGGGCGAGAACCTCGAGGGCCTCTCTAAAGAGGAGAAGCGCGCCCGCAAGGCTAAGCAGCGCGCCAAGGAGGATCGCATCTACACGGTGTCGAATATCCTTCTCAAGCAGGATGAGGACTACACCAAGCGCCGCCGCATCTGGTGGGCCGTGCTCACTATCGGCATGGTGCTCGTCGTGGCCATTTGGGCTTCGCTGTACTTCGCTCCCGCTGGCATGGTGTCCAGCCCTGTCCAGATGGTCGGCATTGTTTTGTCCTACGTCGTCATTTTGGGTGACTTCATCTACGACTTCGTTCGTATTCGTCCCCTGCGCAACATGTACCGCACGCAGGCCGAGGGCATGTCCGAGAACAAGCTCAACGCCCTTATCGAGCGCTCGGCTGCCGAGGAGGACAAGAAGGACTCCAAGAAGAAGTAGCGTTTGCATGCATACTTATCGCTAAGATATAAGGCGCGTCGTTTTTGCGGCGCGCCTTTTTACTGTTCTATAGATAGATGGAGTGGCACATGATTCGAGCTGCCCTGACGGTCGAAGAGGCTCTGGAGGGCATGAAGGCCCTAGAGCCCAAGATTAAAAACTATGCGCGCCTGGTTGTCCGCAAGGGCGTAAACGTCAAGCCCGGTCAGGAGGTTGTCGTTCAGTCTCCGGTCGAGTGCGCGCCGTTTGCGCGCGTGGTGGTCGCGGAGGCCTATGCCTCCGGTGCCGGTCACGTGACGGTTATTTGGGCCGATGACGCCGTGACGAGGCTCACGTACGAGCATGTCGAGAAAAGCTATTTTGAGCAGACGCCCGAGTGGAAGCGCCTGCAGCTTGATTCACTGGCCCAGGATGGTGCCTGCTTTATCTTTATCGAGGGTGCGGACCCTGCCGCTCTTAAGGGCATCGATCCCGCTAAGCCTGCTGCAGCTTCTAAGGCAAGGAACACGCAGTGCAAGGTCTTCCGCCGCGGACTGGACTACAACATCAACCCGTGGTGCATCGCCGGCGCGCCGGTCGTTGCCTGGGCGCGCGAGGTGTTCCCGGGAGACGCCGATGAGGTTGCAATCTATAAGCTGTGGAATGCGATTCTGCATACCGCTCGCGCCGATGGCCAGGACCCGGAGAGCGACTGGGAACTCCATGACGCCGCATTCGAAAAGAACCTGCGTTTCCTGAACGACAATCGTTTCGACTACCTGCATTACACCTCGGCAAATGGAACCGATCTGACGATTGGCATGACGAAAGGTCACGAGTGGGCCGGCGGCAAGGGCAAGACGCCCGATGGGCACCCCTTCTTCCCCAACATTCCCACCGAGGAAGTCTTCACCTCGCCTGATCGTATGCGTGCCGACGGTATCGTGTATTCGGCTATGCCGCTCATTCACCACGGTAACAAGGTTGACGATTTTTGGATTAAGTTCGAGGCGGGCCGCGTAGTGGACTACGATGCCCGCGTGGGTAAGGCGACGCTTGCGAGCATTATTGACACCGATGAAGGTGCCGCTCATCTGGGTGAGGTCGCGCTTATCTCCAAGAACACGCCGATCCGTGAAAGTGGCGTTCTATTCTATGACACGCTCTATGATGAGAACGCTAGCTGCCATCTCGCGCTGGGTGTCGGTTTCCCCGAATGCATCGAGGGTGGGTATGACATGTCCAAGGAGGAGCTCCTGGAGCATGGCGTTAACGTCTCGAGCACGCACGTCGATTTTATGATCGGCACGGACGATATCGATATTACGGGCATTACGCCTGATGGACGTGAAGTTGTGATTTTCCAGAACGGCCAATGGAGTTGGGAATAGCCCCAGACCGTGGTACAATGCCACCCGCGGGCCGTTAGCTCAGCTGGCAGAGCAGGGGACTTTTAATCCCAAGGTCCAGGGTTCGAACCCCTGACGGCCCACCATAGAATAGAAAAGCGACTGGCGGATGCCGGCCGCTTTTTTGTTGCCGCGACATGGGTTCGAACCCGAAAGGGCGCGGAGCTGAGTAAACGCGTGAGCGTTTGCCAGCGCAGCGCGCAAGGCGCGAAGCGCCGCAGCGGCCGTCTGCAGAGCAGGCCGAACCTCTGACGGCCCACCCAAAGAAAGGAAAACGAAATGAAAACAGATAGATACGGAATTAGCGGCAGCACATTAAAGATAATAGCGGCCATTTCGATGGTTCTCGATCATGTAAGCAGGATCGTCCTGACCAATGGAATCATGACTCACGCATCGTACAATCAGATATCAGACGAACAGTGGGCGATTCTAAGCGAGGCTTCGGATGTGCTTCATGTTCTTGGCAGAATTGCATTTCCCTTATTTTGCTTTTTGATAGTTGAGGGATTTTTGCATACTCATGACATAAAGAGGTACCTGCGAAATATGCTTGTCTTCGCAATCATTGCGGAGCCCATATACGATTTCGTTCAAACCGGGCAACTATTTGACCTCCGGCAACAAAATGTTATGTGTGAGCTCCTGCTTTGCTTGGTCTTCTTGATAATTCTGGAAAAGATACAAAGCCTTTCAAAATGGAAGAGGTACATCGCAGAAACTGCTCTGATTGTTTTGACAGCACTGGCAGCTGAATACACTAAACTAGATGGCGGTGTGTATGGCATTCTGCTTGTGGCTGCATTCTATTTATTCCACGACAGCAAGGCCAAGATGTTCTTTGCTGCAGTATGCGCAGTGCTCCTTTCGTCATGCCATATAGTTGGCGGCGGATTTGAGTTTGCTACAGCTAATATATTTAATCCTGATGTTGCTGCCGCGGTCGTTTCGTTGCTGCTTATCAATCTTTATAATGGCAAGCGAGGGCTGAAGCTCAAATATTTCTTCTACATTTTCTATCCGGCTCATCTTGCTCTGCTTTATGGTGTCTCACTTATTGTTTTGAACTGTCTTTAAAAACTCTCAAACAAGTCTCTGAAAGCAGAACTAAATTGACCCTAAGACTGCTTGTGAATTTCCGGAAGACCTGTGAGATACGAGGATAGACAACGAGGGCTGTAGAAAGATGCTTCGAAAGCATGAATGGCAGCGAGAAAATGAGTTCGGAAGAACCCCTCTGGATGCTCCAGCATAGAATAGAAAGCGATTGGCTCCGGCTGGTCGCTTTTTTGTTACCGATGCACGGTTCGAACCCGAACTTCTATATATAGGAACGCTTGGCGAACAAAACCTGCCTTTTACCGACGGGAAACAAATAACCGATGCTTTTGGAGTAAAGTGGCGCTCCAGAGATGACCGATGCCTCAACATCTATAAACCAGCTGGTCACCGCCAATATCAGAAGCTGATGCTTCAGTTATAACCTCAGTGACGTGACTGAGGGACCTATTCATTTGTGAACAAAATATGGAGTGCGCGATTCCCGCCCCCGGCGCCCCTCCGGT
>NZ_QRXX01000019.1:0-6180 GCF_003462695.1 Collinsella sp. AF16-8 | reverse complement strand
GGGTTGTTGCCGAGGGCGTTGCCGCCGAGGGCGACGACAATACGATCGGGCTTTCCGTACGGTTTACTCATAGTGTTCGTTCACTTCCCAGCTACTAGCGAAGCGTCGCGTACATCATGGCCTTAATGGTATGCATGCGGTTCTCGGCCTCCTGGAACACGCGAGACTGCGCGCTCTCAAAGACCTCGTCGGAAACCTCCATCTCGGTCACGCCGAACTTCTCGGCAATCTCGGCGCCGATGGTGGTCTGCGTATCGTGGAAGCTCGGCAGGCAGTGCATAAAGATGGCGCCGGGGTTTGCCTTGGCCATGACCTCGGGCGTTACTCGATAGGAAGAGAGAAGATCGATTCGGCTCTTCCACAGCTCCTCAGCCTGGCCCATACCGACCCAAACGTCCGTATAGATCACGTCTGCATCCTTGACGCCCTCTTCGATATCCTCAGTGAGCTGGATCGTGCAGCCATTCTGAGCGGCGATCTCCTGGCAGCGCTCAAGAAGCTCGGGATCGAAGTGCGTGGCGCCCTCGACATCGCCCTTGGGTCCGCAGGAGCAGAAGTTAATGCCGAGCTTGGCGCAGATAACCATCAGGGAGTCGCTGACGTTGCCCTGCTCCTTGCCCATATAGGTGAGCTTCATGCCGCGCGTGTCGCCAAACTCCTCACGCATGGTAAGAATGTCGGCAAGGGCCTGGGTGGGATGGTACTCGTTGGTCAGACCGTTCCAGACGGGAACGCCAGCCTTGGCGGCAAGCTCCTCGACGATCGACTGGTCGGAGCCGCGATACTCAATACCGTCATACATGCGACCGAGCACGCGGGCGGTATCCTCGATGGACTCTTTCTTGCCCATCTGCGACGAGCCGGGGTCGAGGTAGGTCACGCCCATACCCAGGTCCATACCGCCGACCTCGAAGGCACAGCGCGTGCGCGTTGAGGTCTTCTCAAACAGCAGGACAATGTTCTTGCCCTCGAGAAAGCGGTGCGGATAACCGGCGCGCTTCATATCCTTGAAGTTCTTTGAGAGGTCGAGCATGTACTCGATTTCCTCGGACGTAAAGTCAAGCAGGGTAAGAACGCTTCGACCAGAAAGATTAAGAGCCATGATTTGAGTCCTTTCGGTTGTTGGAACACACAAGGAGGGATGGGCGGCGCAGACCACACGCGCCGCCCAGATACGCTAACGCTGACTAGATTTCCTCACGCCAGAACGGCATGGTCATGCAACGCGGGCCGCCGCGACCGCGAGAAAGCTCCTCGGAGGGAGCGACGAGCAGCTCGACGCCAGCCTTGTAAAGAGCATCGTTGGTTACAACGTTGCGCTCATACACGCAGACCTTGCCCGGTGCGACCGCAAGAGTGTTGGAACCATCGTTCCACTGCTCACGGGAAGCCTCGATCGGATCGCCACCACCGCACTCAATCATGGTGATATGGTCCATACCCGTCGCAAGCTCGAGGATATGCTGCAGGGTGCCCTCGAGTTCCTCGATATGCACCTCCCCCTCCGAATCGCCCTTGGTCAGGCGGTAGGCACGAAGCGTCTGGTAGATGCCGGGATAGACCGTGAACTTATCGCGATCGACCTGCGTGCAGACGGTGTCGAGGTGCATGTAGGCATAGCCGTGCGGAATCTTGATGGCATAGATGTTCTCGATCTCGGCCTCATCGGAACCCCAGAACATATTCTTGGCGAGCTCATCGATGGCTGCAGTCTGGGTGCGCTCGGAAATACCGATGGCGAGCGTCTTGGCGTTGATGTTGAGGATATCGCCGCCCTCGATATGCCACTCGCTGTTGTGGTCATACCAAATGGGGCTACCAGCGTAATCAGGATGGTTACGCAGCACCGTTTCGTAGAAGATTACTTCGCGATTGCGCTGATTCCAGTACATGCGGTTCATGGTAGCGCCCTTGCCCACGACAGCCAGAGGGTCACGGGAGAAATACGAGGCCGGCATGGGGAACAGCACCATATCGTCGCCCTTCAGCTCGTCGCCGTCCAGGCTGGCAAGAGAGCCGCCGACATGCGGGATCTCGAGGTCGCGCACATACAGTCCGCCCATAGCTGTGAGGACAAATTCCTTGTTGTCCTTGATGGAATCGAGCTTCTCGACAACCGCCTGGCGAAGAGCGGCGTTCTTGATACCCGACTCGTTCATGAACTTTCCCATGAACTCCGCACGCGCGCCCTCGACCTTATCAAACGTCTCGGCAACCAGGTCTTCCATATAGACGACCTCGGCGCCAGCGCCGCGAAGAAGGTCGGTAAACTGATCGTGCTCTTTCTGGGCATAGTCCAGATAGAACGCGTCGTGAATCCAAACGCGGTCGAAATCCTCCGCCTTCATGTTTACAAGATCCATACCGGGGCGATGGACGCACACCTTCTTAAGGGCGCCAATCTCGCTATGAACGTTCAGTCCTTTGTTCATCTCTATCCTTCTTTCTTACAACTGTATGTAAGGTTTTGCTTTTACGGCAAGGGGATAAGGCCCGAAACCGCAGTGAATGCCATGCAGATAACGCTCACGACCAGGAAGAATTTCCAAGCAACCTTCCACCACTGGCCAAGCGGAATCTTGCAGACGCCAAGACCGGCAACGAGCATCGCGCTTGTTGGCGAAATGAGAGACATGGCCGCGCTGCCCATGGAAAGACCCGTAACTGCAGCCTCGGGGTTTAAGCCCATCAGCTCAACAAGCGGGCCAAAAATTGGAATCGTAAGAGCAGCGATACCCGAAGAGCTCGGAACGAGGATCGACAGAAGGTTATCCACGACATAGAGGATGCTCGTAAAGATAACGGCTGGAACTCCAGTGAGAGCCGTGGCGAGCGTATTGAGAATCGTATCGATGATGAGGCCGTCATTGGCGATTACGAGGATTCCGCGGGCAAGTCCAACAACGATGGCAGAGAACGCGAAATCTGCAATTCCCTTAACGAACTCGCCAGCGATCTCCTTCTCATTCATCCCGGAAACAACACCAGAAAGAAGGGCCATGGCCAAGAAAATCGCAGAGATTTCGTTCATGTACCAGCCCTGGGCTACCAGGCCCCAAATGATAGCGCCAAGTCCAAGCACGAAAATAACCATGACGGCTTTTTGCTTAGCGGTGAACTCGCTATCGAGGAGGTTCTCATCCGCGCCAAACTCTTTGCGTTTCTCGATATCATCGTGGAAAGCGGGGGACGCTTCGGGGTTTTTCTTAACCTTGAGGGCATACATTACAACCCATGCGACGGCAACCGCCGTGAGCACGGCAAGGGCAATAGTACGCAACCAAAGCTGGGGGTTGCCCTGGATACCGAGGATGCCCTGGGAAATCAGGACGTTGAACGGATTGACGGTAGATGCGATGTATCCGATACGGGCACCCACAAACACCGTCATGAACGCTGTAATTGAGTCGAAGCCCATGGCCATCATGATCGGCATAAGAATCGCAAAGAACGGAAGCGTCTCCTCTGCCATACCAAAGGTGCTGCCGCCCAAGGCAAAAAGCACCATTAGGATCGGAATGATGAGGACGTCCTTGCTCTTGAACTTCTTCACCACTCGGGCGACGCCACTCGTGATGGCTCCGGTCGCCGTGATGACCTGGAAGGAACCTCCCACGATCATAATGAATGCAACGACCTCGACCGCTTGCTGGATGCCGATCGCAGGGGCCTCAAGTACTTCGAAGATGCCTTGGCGAAGATCGACCTCGTTGCCGTCCTCGTCCGTATAGACCTTATCGACAGGCTCATAGGTGCCCGAGACCGTTACCTCGCGACCGTTAACCTCCTGGCGCTCAAACGAACCCGAAGGCACGACCCAGGTCAGAACGGCAAATACGGCCATCAAGACGAGAATGATGGTGTACACGTGCGGGACTCGAGGAGTGCGCTTCTTTTCTGTCTCTGCCATCTCTCCTCCTTAATTCAGGGGTTTTTCGTTGCCGGCAAAGCCATTGTGTCATCGCGCAAAACACCCTTCCGTCTCTTCGCCCGCCAACGAAGCGCATCAACCCGTAAACGGATTTCAGATTGATGTAATTTGTCAATTTGCTATCTAAATTGATGTTTAACATCAATTACTAAGTCGGTTCGTGCCATTCACCTGTGACAGATATGATGTAAATTTAATCAAACTCGTAATGTGCCACTATGGAAGCAATAAATACTCACCGCCAAAGCGAGGTCACATGTCCGCATTGCATGTTCAAAATGAAATAGGAAAGCTAAAAAAGGTGCTTCTGCACTGTCCCGGCCCCGAAACGCGCAACTACCCCGACGGGCAGTTCAATCGGGTCTTTACGTTGCGTCCGTCTAGCAGCTCATTCGATCTTGATAAAGCCCTTAGGGAGCATCATGCTTACTCGGCGATGCTCGAGCACGAAGGGGTAGAGATTCTCTATCTTGAAAACCTTCTTACCGAAGCCCTTGATGCGACAGAGCAAGCGCGTCGCTCTTTTATCGATAGCTACATTTCAGAATGCGGCGCGCGGGGCATTGAGCTCGAGTCTGCCATTCGCGAGTATCTCGAGCGCATCGAAGGCTCCCGCGCCCTTGCTCAAGCAGCAGTCAACGGCATCCGCTACTCCCAGGTCTTCAACACAGATAAAGAGGTGTTCAGCCTCACGAAACTGACGGCAGACGCATACTCACCTGACGATCTTCTCGTAAGCCCCCTTAACACCATGTGGTTCACACGCGATCCGGCGAGCGTCATCGGCGAAGGCGTTACGCTCAACCACATGTACTGGCCAGAGCGCAACCGTGAGGTTATCGCCTACAAAACGATTTTTACCTATCACCCAGATTTCCGCGAGACCCCTCAGTTCTTCAAGCATGAATCGACTTACCACATTGAAGGCGGCGACCTGCACAACCTCAACAGCGAAAACATAGCCGTTGGAATCTCGCAACGAACCGAGCCGGCGGCGATAGACACTTTAGCAAATAACTTGCTGTGGGATGAGAACTCGACTATTGAGTCCGTATGGGCCATTCAGGTCCCCTACGATGACCTCTGCATTCATCTCGACACATATTTCACTCGCGTTGACTACGAGACATTCCTCGTTGCTCGGGAGCTTCTCGACCAAGCGCGAGTCTACCGCATTACGCGGGGCAGATCGGAAGGGACAACCCGTGCGTGTCATGTCGCAGGCGGACTGAAAGAAGCGTTGCGATTAGCCCTAGGTTCAAGTTCGTTGCAGTTTATCCTTTGCGGTGGCTCAAATCCCGGAGCAGCAGA
Organism: Collinsella sp. AF16-8; assembly: GCF_003462695.1. Taxonomy (NCBI): domain Bacteria; kingdom Bacillati; phylum Actinomycetota; class Coriobacteriia; order Coriobacteriales; family Coriobacteriaceae; genus Collinsella; species Collinsella sp. AF16-8. The sequence goes on along the minus strand of NZ_QRXX01000019.1, from coordinate 938 downwards.
GGTCGAAAGGACCAACAATGCCACAAGCACCCTTTGTTTGGAGCCAGGCAAGGTCTGCGTATACGAAGAAAACGCCGAAACCAACAAAGCGCTGGAGCAGGCCGGTATTGACCTTATTCCCATCTCTATCTTTGAGCTGACAAACGGCTTTGGCGGCCCCAACTGCCTCTGCCTCCCCCTCGTCCGCACTTCATAACATGGGAACGGGTCAAAACATAAAGGCGCTTCGCAAGCGCGACCAGCTGACACAGGAGGAATTCGCGGCACTCATCGGCGTCTCCAAAGAAACGGTATGCCGCTGGGAAAAGGACCGCTATACAATCCGCCGCTCAACGTTGCTCAAGATAGTATCGAAATTTAACCTGCAGCTCGACGACCTCACATCTGAAACCGCAGGGCTTGCCGCAAAGCTCGACCACGAGGGGCGGAAGGGGGAATCCAAAGAAGTTACTACTGATTCCCTTTGCGATGTATTTAAAATCTTGAAGAATGGAGGCAGAACGGGACTTAAACAAACCGGAATAACCGCGCTTCCCTCATCCGTATTCAAGAAACATCGCGGGTGCTTCTTTGTTCAAATGGACACGTCCGCCATGTCCAAATGCTACCCGATTGGATCCCTTCTCCTCGTGGATCCAAACCTGAAACCCTGGAACGGATGCTCCGTCCTCGCCTTGGCCGATAATTCAAGAATCGTCATACGTCGTTATAGCACCGGTACGAACACCGTGATGCTCTCATCCTACTCATATCGCACAGCGGAACCGGATATCGTGCTGGACAAACGCCGAATTAGGATTCTGGGAATCATCGTCTGGTTTCAGGCATCCCATGATCTGAGCATCTAACCAAATTTGCTCTTGTTTGCCCCCTGCACACATCTCAAACAGCAAAAGCCCCGCAGTCGGAGCGGACTGCGGGGCTCATGAAGAGAGGCT
>NZ_QRXX01000018.1:0-6439 GCF_003462695.1 Collinsella sp. AF16-8 | reverse complement strand
CGCGCTCGACCGCAAGCGCCTCCATCAGCTCGGCGTTGCGGGACCGCTCGATTTCCAGTTGGGCGGCCAGGGAGTCGGCCAGGGAGTCCGGGGCGGGCGCCGCGACCGCTGGCTGGCGGGACGGTTTCTCGGGGTTCTTCAGCGCGTCGGCGATAGCCGCCGCGGCGAAGTCATCGAGAATGTCGGTGTTCCCGTTTCGGGAAACGTGGTTTCCCAGTCCCAGTTTACCGATGTAGTTAGCTATTGTTCGCTTGGAAACTCCCAGCTCAGACGCTATTTCACGCTTCGTTATGCCCATTGGTCAACCTATCGTCAATCGGGAACTTTTCCCGGGAACTATCGGGAATTTTCCCAGTGGTTCCCGATGATTTTACCGTTTCCCGTTCCCGTTTTTCCCGTTCCGATGGGGCTCTTTCTATGGGGAGCACCAAGGTTCCGTCGACGGCAGCGAACTCGAAACAGGTGCGGATGGCGTCCCTGAATTCGACCATCGCCGAGTCGCACGAACCATTCGGCCTTTCCGCCTCCGGCGCATCGTGCAGCCATTTGATGACGGTCGGGCGTGAGATGCCGAGAGCACGGGCGATCTCACTATGGTTGGCGTCGGGGTGCTCCGCGGCGTATTCGCGGACGAGGTCGGCCTTCGGTTTTCGCCCGTTTCCTTCACGCCAGTTGTCGTTGTTAATATCGCGAATAGCCCGTGCACCCTCAAGGTGCTTCGCCTGAGATCGCCCGTTCCTCTTGTTTTTCGGCAGCTCGATGGCGGTGCGCCGCTCTATGCGGTCGCGGGTGAGCTTGTGGATGATGGGGTCGTAGTACGCCTCGATGGCCGCGAGCGCGTGTTCCTCGGTGAAGTGGTTGTCCTCGCGCTCGGTCAGGTCCTCGAGCGTCGGCACGAGCGCGAGCGCGTCGGCCTCGAGCTCCTCGTACGGGATACCGCACTTCTTTGCGTACGCCGCGAGCACGTTCAGGCACCAGTAGCGGTGGTGGTCGGTGGCCTTCGTCTTGACCTCGCCGAGCCACCAGTCGTACAGGTCGCGCTTGCAGGTCCAGCGGCCGGGGGCCTTGCCCTCGACGATGCGCGCCTGGTACCACTCCGGCCAGAGCTTCTTGGCGCGCTCGATGGGCGTACGCCCGGCGGTGCGCATGAGCTCGATGAGCTCGGCGCGGTCCTTGCCGCCGCGGACCCCGGCGTATCCCAGCAGGTAGTCGAGGCTGCATCGCCAGGGTTTCCCGTCCTCCCCGTTGTGGACGAACGCCACGGCCTCGTACTTGTCCTTGATTTTCGACCCGACGGCCTTGCCATTGAGCTTCGTCGGGGTGCCGGGCATCCTGAAGGGCTGGTAGATGCCCTGGTGCTGGACGTCCTCGAGCGTCGAGACGGTATCGCGCCAGATGTAGTCAGTGAGCATCGCCTTGATCTCCTGCACGAACGGCACGATGCGCGGGACCAGCGGAATCGGCTGGTCGAGGACGTAGTAGAGGTGGAAGCCCGTACCCGAGTTCACGAGGAAGGTCGGTTGGGGGAGGGACACCCATTTGTCCGCGGCAAGCTTCGGGTCACGGCCGTTGCGGAACTGCTTCAGCATGTTCTTCAGCTCCTGCACGCCGACGCCGTCGAGGTCGATCGCGAAAGCATGCAGGAACCGGGCGTTCTCGGCGACGCGGCTCTTGCCGAAAAACGACACGGGCGCGCAGAAGACGGACTCGTTCTTCCTGTTCGAGTCGACGACGCGCTCCATCACGCCGTCCAGGTCGTCGGTCAACGTGAACCGCTCTACCACGGGGACGTCGCGCTTGCGGCCCGTCTTGGTCTTGACCGTCTTGGTCCTGTTGGTGATCTGGATGGCGATGCCGTTGGGATGGCCGCCGCCATTCTCGCGCCACGGGACCTCCTCGCCGCGGGGCTGCAGGAAGCCCTCGGGGAAGATGGTCCTCCAAAAATCGTACGGGCTGACCCATTCCCAGGACGGATAGTCGGACAGAAGGATGTCGTTCTTCTCGATGTAGGCATGGCGCTGGTCTGCCCACCAGGCGTCATCATGCTCCGGTTTCTTCCTGCGATCTGCCACTGAACACCACCCCACATACCAGCCGCCCCCGAGGGGTAAGGCCCTGCCTATACAGGACGTATATTATCAATATATTTATTTTACACCCCCGCGACCATCTGTATAACGTGTTTTACATCTACACGGCGAATGGTGTGCTAGAATGTATAACGTGTTATACAGATGATTGGGAGGTGCGTCATGGCAACTGCTACCGCGGCATTGAGGATGCCCGAGGACTTGGCAATCAGGTACGACCGTTTGGCGAAATCAACGGGACGCACGAAGACTTTCTACATGACAGAAGCACTCGCTGCCGAGATTGACAGGCTTGAGTACGAATACGGCCTATTGAAGAAGGTCGAGGATTACCGGGCCGGCAGGCTCGAGACCGTGACGCTCGACGAGCTGGAGGAAAGCCTTGGCCTGGCGGATTGAGATCGACAAGGACGTCCAGCGCTCGATGAAGAAGCTGGACAAGCAGATCGCCAGGAGGATCGTGGCGAAACTTCATGAGATTTCACAGCTCGAAGACCCGAGAAGCATGGGGAAGGGATTGACCGAGAACAAGTCAGGCCTCTGGCGCTATCGGGTCGGCGACTATCGGATAGTCGCCGATATCGAGGACGATGTTCTCGTCATCCTTGTTGTCGATGTTGACCACCGAAGCAGGGTCTACAGGACTCGCAGGTAGGCTGCTCGACACCGCTGACGAAACGGGGAGGGTTTTGACCCTCCCCGTTTTTTACGCTTGCCACCACGGCCGCCCATCGTACGGGCGACCGTCGGGCAGCCTGTCGTACTCGTGCGGCCCCGTCTCCAGCAGCTCCTTGGCGCGGTCTGGGTCATAGCGCACATCCCAGGGAGAGCAGTAATACCATGCGGAATTGCCTCCGTATCGGGTAAGCCGCCACCGAGCCTCGGCAATCGGGACGAAGCCGAGATCGCACCACTGGTAGGCGGTATGGTCGCGGCGGCCCCCCTGCAAGGTTTCCTCGTCGATGTGAGCCCCCCAACAATCGAGAAGGTCTTTGCGATGCTGTTCCGCGCGGGCGGCACCCTCGATGCGCCCGCGCTCCTCGGCCTCGCGCTTCGCCTTGGCGTCGGCGCGGCGGCGGCGGTTGACCGCCTCGACGTCCTTTTTCGCCCAGGTGCGCGTCTGCTCGATGTTGTAGAACATCATCGTCTCGTTACCGTTGGGCGAGCGCCAGGAGCGCTCGACACCCTTCTTGAGCTGGCCTTTGAGCACGTGGCGGTGCTTCTTCTCCCATTGTGCAGCAGTGCGGTACTCGATTCCGTCGATGTTAATCATCGTCCTCGACCTCCTCGGGCAGATCGCAGTCGAGGTATACGCGCACGTACCCGCTCCCGCCGCGGTTGGGGTACTCGCGCGAACGCTCGAGCACGCACCCAGCCGCCTGCATCGCGTCGGCGATGCGCTGAACCTCGTCGGGCAGGCCCTCAAGACGAACCCTGACCATGACAACCTCCTTGCCTTGAACCCTGCGCCACCGTCCGTGGCGCAGCCTAAGCGTACGGCTCCGAAAAAGTCCGAAAAAGTCTAGTTATCGCAGGTCAGACGTGCCATCGCGCAGGCGCACATGCACGCGTATATTTACACGCGCGACCCATCCAAAATATTTTTTTCGCCACTGCCGCGGCAGCCGCGAACGGTCGGGATGCCGCTGCGGGCGGCCGTTGCCAAAGCCGCCGCCAAGGTAGCTGAAGCTACCGTCCGGCGGCTAGTGCTTGGGCTTGTGGCCGCGGGGGCGGTTCTGCCCGGGCCGCGGCGGTTCGGGCTTGCGCGGCGAGGTGTCCTCGCCCGCGAGACGCGCCCGCTCGTCGGCGAGCCTCCTGCGGTCCGCGGCGAGCTCGGTCGCCTTGATCAGATTGCTGGACATCATGAGCGCCGTGCCGCCGCGCTGCAGGTGGCGCATCTCTTGGTCGAGGTCGGCGATCTGCTCGTCGAGCTGGGCGATCATCTCGGCGCGGGTATCGACCTGGTCCGCGGCGGCCATGGCCATGCGGCGCTTGACATCGGCGGCCGCGGCGGCGGTGGCCATGGCCACGCGGCGGCGCTTGGCCAGCGCGCCCCTGTGCCTGCCCTGGGCGCGACCGCGTTTGGCCTTCTCGATGCGGCCGCGCTGACGCTCGAGCTCCGCGACTTCCCGTTGCAGCTGCTCGAGGGCGGCGCCCTCCTGCTGCAGCTCTGCGCGAAGGACCTGCAGGCGGGCGTTGCGGTCGCGTATCTCTTTATTCAGCTTGACGCGATCGGCGTGCCCGATTAGCCCGGTGCCGCCCTCGTGCACGGTCGGCTGCTCATCCAGCCCTCTATCTTTATTGCTGCGATGGTCGATAACCTGCGCCGTGGTTCCCGTTGCGGCGGCGTGTGCCGCGAGGTGCCTGTTGGCGATCTCTGCCCAGGCCGCGCGGACGGCCGTGAGTTCGGCGCTACCGACGTCGCGCGCGGCCTGGGCAGAGATACGGTGCATCTGCACTGGCCTCTTACTCGTGCGGTCCTTCGTGCCCAGGCCCTCGGCCTTCGCCTGCTTCATGGTCAGGCGGCGGCCATCCTTGAAGTTATATATCTTCTCCCAGCCATCTGCCTTGGCTGCCTTCCAATCGGTTGCGCGGATGGGTGCCTGCTGCCCATGTGCATCCTGGCATAGGTACCAGCACTGCCCCTTCTCGGCCTTGGTCCTCTGGATGAAGCCCTGAGCGCTAAGGTCGAGCGCGGAGACGAGGACGTGAGCGTGGGGGTTCCCGCCGCTGCCGTCGTCATGTATCGCCCAGTCGCACGCCTTCGCGGGGAACATCCCGCAGAAGTCGCGCACGCAGGCGCGGCGGCCGTCGGCATCGAGCTCGATCGGCAACGCAAACTCATAGCGCAGCGCGACGAGCTCGTTGCCGCCGCCGCCCTCGGCCCATGCCCGCTCGGCCCCGTTCCAGAGCTCGCCGCGCCCGATGGGCGGCACGCCACCGGGCAGAGACAGACCCTCCTCGACGACGCGTTCCTTCCTGGCATAGTCGCAGAGCTGCCCCGACCGCTCTTCCACAAGCGCCTGGCCCGACTGGTACGCGGCCTTCCTGACCGCGCCAGCCCCGGTGGCGGGCGAGCAGCCGCGGTAGTTCAGATGGAAGATGGCCATGCGAGTTCCTTTCAGGCAAGGGGCGCAGATGCGCCACGCGCAGCGGCGCGGAGTGCCGTGAGCCGCGGTCGGCGAACGGTGCCCGCGGCGCGGAGTGCAAGGGAGCGCAGCGACCGCGCAGCACGACCCCGTAGACGTGAGCCGTCTCAGGCGAACGGCTTCGGGGTCGGGCGTAGGGCCGTCTGCCAAGACCGCACGCAGTGCAGGACTTTTGACGCATCGCGGCAAAAGTACTGCCAAGTGCGCACTACCTCTGGTAGTGATATACCCAGCTCGCGAAATTTTACCGTGAGTATGGGTATATTTTGCTGCAAAGACAAAACGCCAACGAGCAAGGAAGGGCGGTCATTTATGACGGCATCCATCGACGAGCAGATTGCACGGAAGAGGGCCGCGGCCGACAAGCAGGCAGCTCGCGCCGCCGCGCTGAAGAAGGAGCTGAGGGACCTCGAGAAGAAGAAGGCCGCGGCCGAGCGGAAGGCCCGCACGCACCGCTTGGTCGAGGTCGGTGCGATTCTCGAGCAGACCGCTGGCATGACCTTCGACACCGAGGACAGCCGCCGCGCCCTGTCCGTTGCGCTGACCGAACAGCTGCGGTACACGGACGGCACGCCGTTCACCCGCGGCGGCCAGATCGCCGAGGCCGTCGACAGGCTGCTGGGGGATCGGAAATGAACGTCACCATCACTTTTAAAAACAAGGTCGAGAGCTACTACACCCGCGCCGACGGATCGGCGGCGCTGAGCAAGGACGTCCTCGAGCTCACCGCCGACGGATCGGCGGCGGTGCTCTGGAGCCGCCTCGAGTTCGACAGGGGCGGCGGTGATGACGGGACCAAGCCCCGCACCGAAAGAGGCTTCAGCCGCGAGGTGCTGCGCCTGCCGCCCGCCGCGGCGGTCGGCCCCGGCGGCAGCCTGGATGAGTTCTGGGATCGCGCCAACCAGTACTGCGGCGTGGCCGAGGTCGAGATCGACGGCAAGCTCGTGTACCCGTTCTGACCCTGCCGCCGCGATGAAAACCTAAGAGCCCCGCGGCCCATCGAAGGGGCCGCGGGGCTCCCGCTATTCTCCCCCTGGGCCGAGCAGCTTCATGGCCATGCGGCCGCGACGCCACCACGGCGTCGCGGCGATCGCCTGCTGGCGCTCGGCGAGCGACGCGAGCTTTCCGGCGAGCTCCGCGACCCTTGCGTTGGCCTCGGCGAGCTGCGCCTTGGCCTCGGCCTCGGCGCGGGCGGCGCGG
>NZ_QRXX01000017.1:0-7077 GCF_003462695.1 Collinsella sp. AF16-8 | reverse complement strand
TCTGATGACTTGAAGAAGGGGGAGGCCTCGCGGCCTCCCCCTTTTTTGCGTTTACGGGTTTTGTCTCACATAGTAGCTGTGTTTTATAACCCTCGTTTGTCGCATCTTCTGTGAACGGGCTACAATAACTTAGTCTGTTCGATATGGAGGTGAACATGGCTGAAGCTGGTATCGGCGTTGATATCGTCGAGATTTCCTGTATGAAATCAATTCTTGAAAAGACGCCGTCGTTTGCTCGGCGTGTGTTTACCGAAGAAGAGCGTGCGTATTGCGATGCATCATCGCGTCCCGCTGCTCACTATGCGAGCCGCTTTGCTTCGCGCGAGGCGGTGCTTAAAGCTCTCGGCACGGGTTTTAGTCAAGGCGTGGGTCGCAAGGATGTTTCGGTAACGCGTGATAAACTCGGCAAACCGAAGGCGCTGCTTTCGGGCCGTGCTCTCGAGATCGCTCAAGAACTGGGCGTTGTTGAGGTCGCTCTTTCCATTACGCTTACGGGAGACTTGGCCGTTGCGAATGCCATCGCGATTACCGAAGATGCTCGGCCTAAGCCAAAAGATGAAAAGGTGAGCACCAAGAAACGCGTTGCGCAGACATTTAAAGAGGCTCGCTCTGTATTAGATGAGCTCGAGCAGCTGCAGAATTCAGCATTGACGGAGCACCTGGGCGATGCTTCGCAAGATACGCTAGGAGCATAGATGAAACCGGTTTTGAGTACCGAAGAAGTCGTTCGTCTCGAGGATATCATCGAACGCGAAGGGACTTCGAAGGCCGAGCTTATGGAGCTAGCGGGTGAGTTTGCCGCTAACGAGGTCTTGAAGCTCAATCCCGATCGGGTTCTCGTTTTGGTCGGTTTTGGTAATAATGGCGGCGACGGTTGGGTTGCCGCCGATATCCTGAGCCATAAGGGTGTGGACGTGGATATCGTTTCTCCGGTTGAACCGGATGAGATTCCTGCTGCTCTGGCACGTCATGTTGCTCGTCGTACTGCCGGCCGCGATGTGCACGTTTGCGTCGGCCCCTCGCGTGATGAACTCGAGGTTTTGATCGATAAGGCCGATGTTGTTGTCGATGCCATTTTTGGTACCGGTTTCCACGGGAATCTGCGTGCGCCGTTCTCCATTTGGATTCCTACGGTCAATGAATGCGCCGATTGTGTCGTATCCATTGATGTCCCCTCGGGCCTGAATGCCGAGACGGGCGTTGTTGATGACGACTGCATTCGTGCCGAGCGCACGGTGACGATGATTGCGCCCAAGATTGGTCTGTATAGCGCTGATGGTCCTGAGTATGCCGGCGATTTGACCTGCGGCAATCTTTACGACCGTCTTGACGAGGTCATCGATGATGTCGACCACGCCGCCGAGATTGTCGAGCCCGGTGACTTAGTTGATTACTTTGCTCCGCTACCATCGAATATCGATAAGTATTCCCGTGGCTCCGTGCTTATTGTCGCCGGATCAGCGCAATATCCTGGTGCTGCCATTATGGCGGCCAAGTCTGCAGCTCGCGCGGGTGCTGGTTACGTGGCAGTCGCGGCTCCTGACGCCTGCGCCAATCTCATTCGCATGGCACTTCCTTCGATTCCGGTCTTTGCTATTCCGTCTGATTCCCGCGGCTCCTTTGGCGCCGCTGCGCGCATGACGGTGTGCGAGATCGCAAAGAAGTACAGCTGCGTGCTGTGCGGTCCCGGTATGACGACGTCTGCCGGCGCTATGCAGGTGGTTTCGGGCTTGCTCGAGCTTGATGTACCGCTAATTTTGGACGCCGATGCACTCAACTGCCTTGCTAAGATTGCCATTGACGGTATTGATAGTAACCCCGAGATGTATCGTCGCGAGCAGCCGTTGGTTATGACACCGCACTATCGTGAGCTTTCGCGTCTGGTTGCCGGTGACGAGGTGAACGACCTTGGTACCGCGATTGCGGCCGCGCAGAAGGTTGTCTGGGCTGCAGGCTCCGACAATCTGGTGGTCATTGCCAAGGGGCCGACGACGGCTATCTGTGGCGTTGAGCGTGTGCTGCTGCCGCTCTCGGGTCCGGCTTCTCTGGCAACTGCCGGTTCGGGTGATGTTCTCGCGGGTATTTTGGCCGGCACGCTTGCCACCATGCGCGACGAGATGGATCGTTGGGAGTTGCTGTATTCGTACGCCGTCGCACTTCACAGCTACGCCGGTTTTGCCGCGGCGACGGAGTATGGTGAGAAGAGCGTCATCGCGACCGATCTTATCGACTTGATCGGTCCTGCCATGGAGCTGGCGGCAAAGGATGCGCTCGAAGATCTGGGAATCATGGACGAAGGGTCGGATGACTAATCATGAATAAAGCCGATTTGACGCGCTGGTCCTGGGTCGAGATCGACCGCGGGGCGCTCCGTCGCAACACGAGGGCCTATAAGAACTTGTTGAATCCGCGTCAGCGCCTGTGCTGCGTGGTCAAGGCCGATGCTTATGGTCATGGAGCTGTTGAGTGTGCCAAGATCATGTATTCGGCCGGTGCCGACATGTTTGCCGTGGCGACGGTTAACGAGGGCGTTGGGCTCCGTCAGGGCGGGATTACTAAGCCCGTCCTGATTCTAAGTGAGCCGCCTATCGAGGCTATTCCTGCATTGCTCGAATTCGATATCATGCCCTCGGTCTATACGTCCGATTTTGCTCTTGCGTATGGCGAATGCGCCGTCGCGGCGGGCAAGGTGGGCAAGTACCATCTTGCCATCGAGACGGGCATGAATCGTATCGGTGTTCACTACACACAGGTGCTCGACTTTGTACGCGGCATCAGTTTCCATCGCGGCATCCAGTGCGACGGCGTATTTACGCACTTTGCCACGGCCGATGAACCTTCGGGTTGGGACTACAAGCTGCAGTGCCAGCGTTTTACCGAGGCCGTTCAGGCCATTAAGGACGCAGGTTTTGAATGCGGTATCGTGCATTGTGCCAATACGCCGTCCTCGATGCTCGATTCTTCAATGCACTTTGACATGATTCGTGCCGGCATCGGTTTGTATGGTCTGCAGCCATGTGAGCTGAGTGGTCGCGTGATGCAGCTTGATCCCGTCATGAGCGTCCACGCGCGTGTGACGCGCGTGGCGCATCCTGCGATGGGCGAGGGCGTGGGCTACGGCTTTACCTACCGCGTACCGCGCACGCGCGTTCAGATCTGCACCCTTCCGATCGGTTATGCCGATGGCCTTTCGCGTACGCTTTCCAATCGTATGGACGTGCTGTATCGCGGCGAGCGTGTGCGTCAGGTGGGCAATATCTGCATGGACCAGTTTATGGTCGCCATTCAGTCCAACCCGGCGCATGAGATTCCCGAGGCCGAGTATGGTGACGAGATGATCATTGTCGGCCGCGATGGAGATGCCGAGATTACCATGGACGAGATGGCGCGCCTACGCGGCACGATTAACTACGAGGTCGCTTGCGGCTTTGGTATGCGTCTCGACAAGGTCTACGTGTAGGAGTCGCTATGGGCGTCATGCACATCCCCGGCCATAGCCATCAGGCGCCGCGTGAGGTCGCACTCGAGGAGATCGAGGCCGTTCTGGGCGATTGTCACCTTTGCCAGCTTTACCAGTCGCGCCATAACATCGTGTTTGGCGTGGGAAACCCCCACGCTCGCGTGATGTTTATTGGCGAGGCGCCGGGCCGCAATGAGGATTTGCAGGGCGAGCCCTTTGTGGGGGCGGCAGGCGAGGACCTCAACGGCATTTTGTCGCTGGCGGGGCTCAAACGCGAAGACGTCTACATTGCCAACGTGCTTAAGTGCCGCCCGCCGGGAAACCGCAATCCGCGTCCCGAGGAAGTGCTGGCTTGCTCGCCATTTTTGCGTGAGCAGATTCGAAGCATCTGGCCCGATATTATTGTGACGCTCGGCAACCCCGCGACGCACTTTGTGCTAAAGACCGAGATTGGCATTACTAAGCTGCGCGGCAGGTTCCACCAGATGGGGCATTTTGTGGTAATGCCCACGTTCCATCCGGCAGCAGCGCTGCGCAATCCGGCGTGGCAGGAGCTGCTGGAGGAAGACTTTAAGATGCTGGGCGACTATCTGGAGCGACATCCCGCGCCAGAGGACGCCTCGGAATAATAAGGAGCATATATGTCCCTGGAGCGCCTGGGGGTAGGTACTTACAAAACGACTTGCGCTGCCGATACGGAGTACTTTGGCGAGCTAATTGCACCGTGCCTTGTGGACGGCGATGTGCTCATCCTGACCGGTGGCCTGGGAGTGGGCAAAACTCACTTTACCAAGGGCGTCTCGCGCGGGCTGGGCGATGGGCATATGGTTACGAGCCCTACGTTCGCCCTCATGGCCGTTCACGATCAAGGTCGTATTCCGCTGTTTCACTTTGATCTATACCGCCTGGAGCATGCCTACGAGCTCGAGGATACGGGCATTTTCGATGTGCTGGGCTATGAGGGTGCTTGCCTGCTGGAATGGGGCGAACAATTCCAGGACGAGCTGACGGATGAGTATCTTTCGGTGACGCTCAGGCGTGATGAGGGCGACAGCGACGTGCGAACGATAACGCTTGAGGCGCACGGTGACCGCGCAATGGAGCTTTCCCATTTGATTGATAAGGCTGTACAAGATGAGCTTGCATAACGACAACGCGCTGGTGGTGGCGCTCGATACCTCGACTGACATGCTTGCCTGCGCGGCAAGCTGGATTGATGGGCAGACGGGTGAGACGAAGCTCGTGAGTGGCGACCACATGTGTCGCCGTCACGCCAACGTTGAGCTCGTGAATACCGTTGATGGCGTGCTGGCTCAAGCCGGTCTGGATCGCAGCGATGTTGGTTGCTATGTGGTCGGCCGCGGCCCGGGGTCCTTTACGGGTGTGCGCATCGGCATCTCCACTGCCAAGGGCCTCGCGCGTGGTGCCAATGTTCCGCTGCTGGGCGTGTCGACGCTCGACGCTTGCGCTTGGACGGCGTGGAAGGCTGGCGTGCGCGGCAAGCTTGGTATCTTGGCCGATGCTATGCGCGGTGAGGTATATCCGGCGCTGTATATGCTGGTCGATGAGGGTCCCGAGCGTCAATTTGAGCGCGAACACGTGGTCAAGGCCGCCGTGGCGCTCGATGAGTGGCGCCAAGCAGCGGACTGGGGCCAGGTTCAGCTGACCGGTGACGGTCTAGTGCGCTATGGCAAGCTGCTGGGTGAGGACGAGGCCGCCCGCTGCGTGGAGCGCGACCTGTGGTGGCCTTCGGGCGAGGGCTTGCTGCTCGCGCACGCTGCGGGTGACGGCGATCCGGCCCGCGTCCTGCCGATTTACACGCGCCTTTCGGATGCCGAGGAAAACGAGCGCAAGCGTCTTGGTCTTGCCGAGAGTGCGCAGAGCGAAATTACGGGTGTTGCCGATGAGCTCGCCGGTCGTCATCTGCAGTTCCGTCCCATGGGCGCGGCGGATGCCGAGGGCGCAAGCGCGCTGGAGGCTGCCTGCTTTGAAGGTGCCGGACACGAGGCATGGACGCCGGGCATGTTTCTGTCCGAACTGGGCGAGGACGTCGCTGCGCCGCGTAGTTGGTGGGTGGCACACGACGACGGCAAGCTGCTGGGCCTTGCCGGCGGTATGGTCGTGGACGGTGATGTGCAGATTCTGGATGTCGCCGTCGACCCGGCACATCGCCGTGAGGGCATTGCCCGCAAGCTGCTGTCGCATGTGAGCTATGATGCCCAGATGCTCGGCTGCACTACGGCTTCGCTCGAGGTCGAGGACGGTAACGAGGGAGCGACCGCGCTTTATAACGCTCTGGGCTTTACCGAGGCTGGCCGTCGCCGCGGCTACTATGGTGCCGGCAAGGACGCCGTCGTCATGACGGCTCCGCTGCCCCTGGTGCTTCCGGTCGACAATGCTTCGCCCGAGCCGACGGCGGCAGAGCAGCGCGTATGGCCGCTGCCTGCGCCTGGGCGCTCCGAGGGGGAGCGTGCCGAAATTGAGCGCCGCCGCCTAGTGCTCGCTATCGAGAGCTCCTGCGACGAGACGGCCGTGGCGATTATCGATGCGGATGGCAATATGCTGGCCAACCAGGTGTCGACACAGATTGATTTTCACGCCCGCTTTGGCGGCGTGGTGCCCGAGATCGCCTCGCGCAAACACGTTGAGGTGATTGTGAGTGTCGTGGATGCGGCGCTCGAGGATGCCGCAGCATCGCTTGGTCTTGAGGGTGGAGCCATCGCGCCGAGCGAACTCGCCGCTGTTGGCGTGACGCAGGGTCCGGGCCTGGTGGGTGCTCTGGTAGTGGGCGTCGCCTTCGCCAAGGGCTTTGCCTATGCCGCCGGCAAGCCGCTCGTGTGCGTCAACCATCTGGAGGGCCATCTGTTCGCCAACCTGCTGGCGCAGCCCGATCTCAGGCCGCCGTTTATCTTCACGCTTGTCTCGGGCGGTCATACCATGCTCGTGCACGTGAAGGCATGGGGCGACTACGAGGTACTTGGTGAGACACTCGACGATGCTGTGGGCGAGGCCTTCGACAAGGTAGCCAAGGCGTTGGGTCTGGGCTATCCCGGTGGCCCCATCATCTCCAAGCTGGCCGAGACGGGCAACCCCCGCGCGATCGATTTTCCTCGCGCGCTTAACAGCAGGGGAGACTATCGTTTCTCGCTTTCGGGTCTTAAAACGGCCGTGACGCTCTACATCGAGCAGGAGACCAAGGCCGGGCGCACGATTCACCTGCCCGATCTGGCGGCTTCGTTTGAGGCAGCCGTCTTTGACGTTCAGTACAAGAAGGCCAAAAACGCCCTGCATGCCACCGGATGCAAGGAATACTGCATCGGCGGCGGCGTCTCGGCTAATCCGCATCTGCGCGAGATGATGATCAAGAAGCTTGGGCGTCAGGGGATCCGCGTAACGGTGCCACCGCTTTCGGCGTGCACCGACAACGCCGCCATGATCGCAGAGGTTGCCCGCCGTAAATTCGACCGAGGAGAAATCTCGCCGTTCGACGTCGACGCCGATCCAAACATGACGCTGTAGCTGGTACGGCGCGGTCCCCGGACGGAGGGGCCGGATATAAGGTTTCCTGCTCTACAGTCCTGCGCAAGACGAAGGCCACATTAAGTGGCCTTCTTTGC
>NZ_QRXX01000016.1:0-9159 GCF_003462695.1 Collinsella sp. AF16-8 | reverse complement strand
GGCCGTGTTCCGCTATGCGGTTGTCAATTTGCGAAAGAAATTATGCGTCACCCAGATATCTACAGCCAGCAGCTGCGTAGCCTTCGGAATCAAAATAATATTCCGCTCCCCCGATAGTCAAAAAACAGTTTGACGGCCAACCATCGGCCTCATATCTCAACCACAATTTGCCATTTTGATAGGCCCAAGAACCAGGAAGAGCGATGCTATTGTCAGGGGAACGAACAATTTGAAACGAAAGCCGCGCGAAAATGCCAGCATAATCCCCTAGTCCATTTACACTTATAGCGGCACGGCTAGGCGCAATATTATTCAAATAAATAACTTCAAAATCGATTCCGCTTGTCAGCGCAGACCCGTTAACGACAAAAACCGAAACCTCTGGAGAAATCGTATCACCGGTGTATTCATATGTTGACGAATCGATAAACACTTTGAAATCAGCTGAATCTAAAGCCAAGCGATCGCCATACGATGACACAAATGCCTATTGCCCCGATTGAGCTAAAGAGACATCGCACCCTCAACAACACAATCTTCGCTTAATGAGAAGGCAACCGTGGGGCTTAAAAGGGGAACGATATTAATTAATGGTATGCAAACCGCACTGATAAAACTGAAATAGCGATTTCCCGACATTTCACTCTTTCTGTCGCATTAAAGCGTTGTCGTGCATATATCAGATTCTAGGACGAATTCCCTTCATTAAACGGGCGCTAGGGCCACGTTCTCATAATAAGATTTTACCTGATCTCGAACGGTTAAGCCAATTAGGCGAAAGTAGTTACATCAACCAAATAATCAATACGTAACAACCTTTGTTCCATAAGGAATATTGTCGTAAATCCATTTTGCATTCTGAATCTCAAGACGCACGCATCCGGCAGAGGATGGGACCCCCATTGTGGGATCCATCACGCGATTGCTGTTAACATAGTAGGGTGAGGAATGGAATAGGTAATCACCATAGAACTGCGTGTAGTAATAGCAAGTATATCCATGCCCAAAGGAGTATCCCTTACCGTAGACTTGATACTCCCCTATCACCGTAGGCGTGCTAGCTTTTCCCGTCGAACATACATATCGACGGTTTAAGGACCAGTTATTCCAAGATCCAGTGTAAATACTCGTAACGCAACGTGACGTATCGACAAGTATCAGCCAATTTGTATTGCTTGAATAACTTTGAGCCTTAGCATCCATATAGTCTGACATCCACGCGCCGTTGGCCATGAAGTAATTCCAGGATCCGTCCACAACGCGCCAGCCAGTAGCCATGGCGCCACTAGCGTCAAGCCAATACCAGGTACCCCCCAGGTTAAGCCACCCTGTTTGCATATAACCAGACGAATTCAAGTAATACCAAGATCCGTTAACGGCAACCCAGCCGGTTTTCATAACGTAGGTAGATGGGTCCAAATAGAACCAGGAGCAATCCTTGTACAACCAGCCAGATCGTGCATAGCCAGCGGTCTCATCAAAGAAGTACCATTTTCCGTTAACGTTCTTCCATCCAGCGCAGGGGGAGCCATCGGTTGGATCAGCATAGAACTTGCACCCTCCAAGCGTCACAAACCCGTGAGCTTCGGCTAATTCGCCACCACCGTTTGTTGTAAATAGCTTTCTACTACGCAACGCTCCACACAATGAGCAATCAGAACCAGCAAAAGCCTTAGACGGCTCATCCTGGATCGAGTCCTGGACATCTACCCATTCACGACAAGCAACAGCGCCTGAAGCTTTTGCATAATAGCTTTTCCCATTTACAGAAAAATGACCTAGCAGCATTTTACCGTCGGCGGCAGGATCGAGATAATAGTATTGGCTATTATCCTTCAGCCATCCCGTCTTTACAATGCCCGACGCATGAGAAGGCTCAGCGTAATACCAGTCTCCATCGCTCATAAACCAGCCGAGTGACAGCGCTCCCGTTGAAGAAAAATGATATTGATTGGATCCGATGACAAAAAAGCCGGTAGCCATTCTGTTGTCATTTGCGACATCGAGCCAATACCAAACGCCATTCACCAAACGCCAGCCCGATGCAAGTGCGCCGGAACCGTCAGCGTAATACCAGTCCGTCCCATCAAACGCCCAACCAACAGCCATTGCGCCGGAATCCGATAAATAGTAACGAGACGAACCGACAGAAACGATTCCTCTAGACATAACACCATCATTGGCGGGATCAAGCCAATACCAGTTATTGCCAGTTTGAAGCCAGCCGGTTAAGACTTCACCATTGCTACCCCAATACCATAAACCGTTATCAAGGCACCATCCATTAATCAGCCCATAGGTTCCAAGAAGATAAGGGTGCCCATCAATAACACGTCGACCAGTAGCCATAGAACAGCTGTTAAGGGAGTCAAACCAGTACCATTGGTCTCCAATAAACTGCCAGCCACTTGCCAAAGCGCCTGACGGACCCGCGTAATACCACTTATTTTCAGCAAAAATCCAGCCGCAGCTCATTGCGCCGTCACGAGCGGGGTCCAAGTAGTACAGGGAGTCGTCAATATTCTGCATTCCGGTCAAACGACAGCCATCTAGATAGTAATACCAGGACAAACCGTTCCATTGCCATCCAGATAGTTGTTCTGTAGTCGACGGGTCATGGCTTTCGACAACCTGTAGGCTCGAATCTTCCGTTGTTTTGCCGGCACAATCGCTGGAGTCTTGAGAGCAACCGCCACCGACCAATGCTCCCGGCCCTCCTGTCGAGTCGCGCTCTACGGCACCGTTATCCGCCCCCTCTTCCACGGCATAAGCAGTGCAAGAAAATGCGGGGGCTGTAACTGAGAGTAAGGCGGAAAATAGCATCAAGCCAATTACTCGCCAGCAAATTCGATGATCAATCCGAGCATTCATTTCAGGCCCCCAACCGGTACAGACTGTCTTGCAGGGAATCTATTAAATAAACGGACGAGCTGCGCCGATTACATTTCCCCTTGCGCTAATAGGATGAATTCCGACACCTTGATGAGGCCAGGAATCAATCATCAAGCCGCCGCCAAGTGCAATTGCAATATGACCGCGGTAATAAATCACATCGCCGCGTTGAATCGAGCTCGTGCTCACGGGCATAAAGATATTGCTTCGATACCAATTCATGGAATTATAGGTTTGGCTTGGATCCCAGCGATGGTTATAAGGGTTGTAAACACCCATATCCATGCCAGTAGCATAAAGACATTGCAAGACAAAACCAGAGCAATCAACAGCCCCGCCGGGAGCGGTAGACCAAGGCTCAATATATTGCGTACCGATATATTCGTAAGCACGCTGAATAAAGGCATTCACGCAATCTTCCCGCGTCGCTTCGACAGAAATGCGAGAAGGAGTCACATAGGTAAAGTAGCCAGTGCAGTAGCTAGGCAACTGAACAGTCCAAGAGCTGACCTGGGGATACTGCGGAGGATTTTGCCAGCCAACCTTGTCGCACTGGCCATCGCTCCAGAAAATTCGACGCACGCCATCGATGGTTCTTGCGCCTGTTGCCATAGCACCGCTGCCGTCTAGCCAATACCACTTACCCGAATCTTTAAGCCAGCCAACATGCATGCTGCCGTTGGAGTCAAGGTAATACCATGTTCCATTGAGGCATTTCCAACCAGTTGCCATTTTTCCGTCGGCGTTTAGGTAATACCATGCACCGTCAGTAAAAACCCATCCAGTTTTCATCGCACCAGAATCGGCATCAAGCCAATACCAATCGCCATCAATCTGCAGCCATCCACGATGAATGACGCCCGTTCCGGGCTCAGCATAAAACCTTTGATTTGCAACATTAACCCAACCGGACGCAACCTGCCAGCCATCAGCTCCAGCTGTTTTTAGGATAGTACCGTTTTCGCGGATCACATCTTTGCAAAGATATCCATTGCCATCGGCATATCTTTCTACGCCGTCTTTAACGGTAATCCAGCTTGACACCACAAGTCTACCGCTCAGGTTTGCGAAACAATCGTTGCCGCCCACCTCAAATAAGCCCGTTTTCATGAGATGGCTAGCAGGGTCCAGGTAATACCAACTCACGCCCTCTTTATACCAGCCAGAAATAAGCGCGCCAGATTCAGAGGCAAAATACCAGCCGTCCTCGGACTGAGCCCAACCAATAGCCATAGTCCCATTCGAATTCAAATAATATGCTGCATTGCCAAGGTCTAAATACCCAACAGACATTTTGCCGTCGGAAGCCGGATCGAGATAATACCAGGTTCCGTTAACGAGTTGCCAGCCAGTGACCGCAATACCATTAGAGCAGTAATACCAATCTACTCCATCTTTGAACCATCCATTTACGAGGCCATAGTCGCCAAAAATGTAGGTACTTCCATCGATCTCGTGACGACCTTTGAACATAGCCAGCGTCTGAGAGTCAAAATAATAGCGAGTCCCACCTATCGTCTGCCATGACGAAGCAAGTGCGCCCGATGGATATGCCCAGTACCAATTCCCGTCAACGAGAATCCAGCCGGTTTTCATAGCACCAGTGGCATCTAAATAGTATTTCCCGCTCCCGAGGTCGACAAAACCAACCTGCATTATATGGGTGGCAGGATCCAGGTAATACCATGTGCCGTCTTGATAAAACCAATCAGCAGCTAAATCGCCTCCAGCATTGGCATAAAACCAATTTCCATCTGAGTTACGTAGCCAGCAGTTCTGATATAGCGCGCCAAAAGGCGTTGCGGCATTGCCGTCATTCGCATAAAACGAAGCAGTCGATCCGCCAGCATCGGTCACATTGAAATAACCTGTCTGCATTGCACCATCATTGGCCGGATCAAGCCAATACCAATAGCCCCCGCTTTGCAGCCAGCCAGTTTGGTGTTTACCGTTTTTTCCGTAATACCAAACTCCAGACGACTCGTCTCGTTGCCAGCCATCTTTTATGACGGAAGAATTATCAGGTTGCAAATCATCGGAAACCACAGAAGAAAAATCCGCTTTTGACTCAATACTCTGAGCCTCAACGGAATCCTGTGCAAACGCGACATTCGCACTCAGGGGCAAGCAGCAAGCAGTGATTAATGACGCAGCAGCACAAACAAGCGTGGCCTTCTTTTCGAATCGATACATAAGCGACCCTCCCAGATATCCTATTTAGTTATTTTAATCCACCTTTCGAGATTGATTTTCGCTACTTTCTGTTCAGTCTATGTAGCTAAATACAATTGATTGAACATATCGTTCAATCATTCTATTCTTTTCCTAAGCAATGAACATCTTAATTGGAGGCCTGCAGTGGAACTGACCAAGCGTAACTTTACAGTTCTGTACGAATACCTAAAGAACCCATATGCCAGCCAGCGAGAAGTTGCCGAGCGCACCGGCCTTTCACTTGGATCAGTAAACGCAGCGAATAAAGAGCTCACGAATGAGGGGCTTCTCGAATCGGACAGCCTAACCGACGGCGGTTACGAAGCGCTTCATCCCTATAAGGTTGAAAACGCAGTGATATTGGCTGCGGGGCTTTCGAGCCGCTTTGCTCCCATTTCGTATGAAAAGCCCAAAGGCCTTTTAAAAGTACGTGGTGAGATCCTCATTGAGCGACAGATTAGGCAGCTGCAAGACGCAGGTATCAGCAATATCACCGTCGTTGTCGGCTATAAAAAAGAATATTTCTTCTATCTCGAAAGCAAGTTCGGCGTCTCGATTGTCGTCAACAACGAATATGCATCCAAAAATAACCACGCATCGCTTATGTGCGTAAAAGAGCGGCTTGGCAACACCTATATTTGCTCAAGCGATGATTACCTTCTAAACAATCCGTTCGAAGCATACGTTTGGAAAGCATTTTATTCTGCTCAATATGCTGAAGGCGCCACCAAAGAATGGTGCATTCAAACCGGAGCAATGGACAGAATTACCAATGTTACGATTGGCGGTTCCGATGCTTGGTATATGCTCGGACATGTCTACTTTGATAAAGCCTTCTCGCTTGCATTTAAGCAGATTCTCGAAACGGAATATAACAAGCCCGAAACAACGGACAAGCTTTGGGAAGATCTATATATCGAGCACATCAAGGAGCTCGATATGGTTATCAAGAAGTATCCTGAGGGCGAGATCAACGAATTCGATTCTCTTGATGAGCTGCGTGCCTTTGATCCGCATTTTATCGAAAACGTTGACTCCGATATTTTCGATAACATCGAGCAAGTGCTCGGCTGCTCCAAATCAGAGATTCACGACGTTTATCCCCTTAAACAAGGTCTTACGAATCTATCGTGCCACTTTAGAACCAATGACGGAGAGTACGTTTACCGCCATCCGGGAGTCGGGACCGAACTGCTTATTAACAGAAATGGAGAAGTAGCCGCACTTAAAAAAGCCAAGGAGCTCGGCCTTGACGACACGTTCATTCATGAGGACCCAAAGCGTGGTTGGAAAATTTCGAAGTTTGTACCCAACGCAAAGCAGCCTGACCCGCATGATCCTGCCCAAATGAATCGAATGATGCAGATGTGTCGTTCGCTTCACGAGAGTGGTGCAAATGTTGAAACCGAATTTGACTTCTACCTCGAAGCGAAGCGCTACGAATCACTTCTTCTGGAAAAAGGTCCCATCGACATTCCAGGCTACAGGGAAATGTCCGCCGAAATCGATGAATTGGAGCACTTTGTACAGGCCGATAATGCACCAAAATGCCTTTGCCACAATGACTTCTTTTACCTCAATTTCCTTATCGATGAGAACGACAAGTACTATCTCATTGACTGGGAATATGCTGGCATGAGCGATTACGCAAACGATTTTGGAACATGCAGTGTCTGCTGCGAGCTTTCCGAAGATGAAGTCGACCGCGCGCTTGATGCATATTTTGGGCGCAAGGCAACAAACAACGAAATTGCGCATAACTATGCGCACATTGCCCTTGCAGGATGGTGCTGGTACCTCTGGTCTCTTCTGAAAGAAGCCGAAGGCGACTTCGTGGGCGAATGGCTCTATATCTACTTCAATTACGGTGCCAAATACCTCAAAAAGGCACTGGAGATCTATCGGAAAGGTGAGTAACGATGCAATTCGGCTTTTTTAGCGGTCTTCTTTGGGGCCTTGATACAGTAATTCTTGGAATCGGCTTGGCGCTTGCGCCCTATATTGGATCGGCGGAAGCGCTTGCATGCGCCTCCATTGCGGGATCCTTTCTCCATGATGCCTTCTGTGCAATTTGGCTCTTTGGCTACATGGGAGTCCGAGGCAGACTAAAAGACACGCTCGCTGCACTTAAAACTCGTTCGGGCAAGGTCGTCATCGCCGGCGCCCTACTCGGTGGACCTATCGGAATGACCGGCTACGTATTGGCAATTAATAACATCGGAGCTGCCTACACGGCAATCATCTCCGCCTTCTATCCCGCAGTCGGAGCATTCCTTTCCTTCGTACTGCTGAAGGAGAAAATGGGCAAAGGCCAGATTCTTTCCCTTCTCGTTGCTCTTTGCGGTGTAATGACGATGGGCTATCTATCGGCCGGATCGAGCGAGATTGCAAATGCCCCCCTCGGCTTACTCGGCGCAGTGCTTGCCGTTATTGGATGGGGATCCGAAGCGGTGCTGTGCGCATGGGGAATGAAAGATGATGCCGTTGATGACGAAACAGCTTTGCAAATCCGCGAAACTACAAGTGCGCTTGTTTATGGAGCGCTCGTACTCCCCCTCTTCGGAGCATGGCATTTCACGTTGGGCGCTATCCCGAGCATGCCCACATTGATTATTGCACTCGCCGGGCTCGCAGGAACTGCATCCTATCTGTTCTATTACAAGGGCATTGCGGCAATCGGAGCAGCGCGTGCGATGGCTCTGAATATATCCTATTCGGCATGGTCGGTGGTCTTTGGCCTGATCTTGCTTGGAACAATTCCCGACATGGCATCTGTAATCTGCTGCATTGTAATTGTATGCGGAACAGTTTTGGCAGCCAGTAACTGGGACGAACTATTTGGACGTAATAGGACAGCGTAGCTTGATTAAAAATGTAGTAAAAGGGGGAGAGCTCGTCGAGCTATCCCCCTTTTTAACATCATGGCTATTCAATTACCACGGCCTGGCTATCCATCTGTTGCCACGTACCGAAGAACACCTGGGCATTTCGCGTAACATTGCCGTTAATCGAATCCGAAAGATAGACAATTCCCTGCTCATCATCATAGCCTTTAAGGACTACAGCATGATTACCGCCCCACAGGCCATAGGAATGCCCGTTATACCAACGAGCAGCATAACGGCCTCCTGGCCAACTTCCCCATTCGGTATTCCACATCTCAACAGGTTGCCCACAGGTCAGTCTGTTCTTAATGGAAGAAATTGACGAGAAAGAAACGTCTTTTGCCTGCTTGATACTTCCCACAGCGCGCAGAAAGTTATTACCAGCAATAGTAATCGCAGGGGCGACGCATCCCATGAGACCCCCGCTGCTACGCCTTGGGTTGCCATCAAAGGCGGTAACAAAGTTGCCGTTGCTTCCCTTGGGCAAGTAATAATCCGCAATAATCGTCTTACCTAAACCGAAACCATAGTAGTTAAGCAAGTTTGTAAGGGCAACCGACTCACAGCCAGTAGGAAGTTCCGGATACTGCGAATAGCACGGGACATCGACCCAAGCGCCAACCATTGTGCCGGATGAGCTGAACTTGTAGTCAGTAGAGCCGATCCAATACCAACCGTTGCTCAACATTACTCCCCCACGCGCGGCATCAAGGTAATACCATGTGCCCCCAAGGGAAAGCCATCCCGTCTTCATTGTGCCGGAAGCTGAATCCAGCCAGTACCAGTTGCTGCCATCGTTAAGCCAACCGGTCGCCATTCGACCATCCGAGTTAAAGTAATACCAAGACCCAGCAATTTGCTGCCACCCAGTCAGAATTACCCCATTTGTAGAACAATAATATCGAGAACCCTGACTCTCAATCCAGCCCGTTCTAACATTCCCGTCATCATCAATCAGCTGGATTCCCGAATCAGTCATGATGCCTTTAAGGTCAATTGCGCCGCTGGAAGACGAATGATACATCCAAGACCCATCACCGTTTGACCAGCAATTAGCCATCATCTTGCCAGAGTTATTAAATATGTATTCACATGATCCAATAGTTTGAACACCCGTGGCCATGGCGTGCGTCGAGGGATCGAGCCAGTACCACGTACCGTTTAGGTT
>NZ_QRXX01000015.1:0-14108 GCF_003462695.1 Collinsella sp. AF16-8 | reverse complement strand
ACTTGCAGCGACGGACCTCGGGACGCTCTTACACCACGTCTGCGCGCGCCACCACTCTCGTTGGAAGCGCCCGAAAATCCTCGCTCGTTATCCATTCCCTTTTTGGCTGGTTGTGCTTGCACTTTAGCGTGCGACAGCGGATAATGCCGAGCATTCGACAATGTTCTCGTTGCCATCAATTGATTGAGGAGGCCCCGCATGGCCATGGAATTTAAACGCAGGCTGCCGATCCCCATGGAGATCCGCGAGGAAATGCCGCTTTCCGCCGAGCTTACCGCTAAGAAGCAGGCATTCGACGCCGAGGTCGCCAAGGTCTTTACCGGCGAGGACGCGCGCAAGGTGCTCATCATCGGACCGTGCTCTGCCGACCGCGAGGACTCGGTCCTCGAGTACATGAACCGCCTGGCCAAAACCGCCGAGGAGGTCAAGGACAAGCTCATCATCATTCCGCGCGTCTACACCAACAAGCCGCGTACTAAGGGCACTGGCTACAAGGGCCTGCTGCACAACCCCGACCCCGAGGCGCCCGATGACCTGCTCGAGGGCGTTAAGGCCATCCGCCACATGCACCTGCGCGTCATCGAGGAGACTGGCTTCTTCACTGCCGACGAGATGCTCTACCCGTCCAACTACCAGTACCTCGTCGACCTGTTGAGCTACGTCGCCGTGGGTGCGCGCTCGGTCGAAAACCAGGAGCATCGCCTGGTGTCGAGTGGCATTTCGGTGCCGGTGGGTATGAAGAACCCCACTGCCGGTTCCACCACCGTCATGCTCAATTCCATCTACGCCGCCCAGGCGCATCAGAGCTTTATCTTCCGCAACTGGGAGGTCGAGTGCGACGGCAACCCGCTCGCGCATGCCGTCATGCGCGGCTACATCGGCCTCGACGGTCGTACCTACCCCAATTACCACTACGAGCACCTGGAGCGTCTGGCCGAGCGCTACACCGAGCACGCCGGTTACGCCAACCCGGCAGCGGTTATCGACTGCAACCATGACAACTCGGGCAAGCGTCCGCTGGAGCAGTATCGCATTTGCAAGGAAGTGCTCGACAGCTGCCGCCGCAACGAATCCATCTCCAAGCTGGTCAAGGGCTTTATGATCGAGTCCTACCTTGAGGACGGCAACCAGCCGGTCGACGGCGGCGTCTTTGGCAAGTCGATCACCGATCCGTGCCTGGGCTGGGAAAAGACCGACTACCTCATTCACGAGATCGCGGAACGTATTTAGTTACGCGGGTTTACCAACCCGCGTAACGGCGCTCGCTGTCCGCCCTCTACCTGCGGCGTTGTCTTGCTCCAGGGGCACTCATTGGGGACATACTTAAATGAGTAGTCGTTGGGGACGTTCTTGTTTGACTAGTCGTTTAAGAACGTCCCCAATGACTACCTTTCAAACCTGGCAGTTAGGGACGTTCCTTATCTGCCGGCACTTGGGGACACTCCTTGCATCGGCTGACGCGGTTTGCTCGCTGGCATTGCTAGATTTTTTGGCGTTCTCTAAGTCCTGTGGACAAAAAATGGCAAATATGAGTACTGTTGCTAGCGTAGTATCATATCGATCTTACAAGATAATAGACACAACAGTAAATATGTTCATTAACGTTGGCACACAGAAGCATGCTACCGGGCATTTTGATCAATTTGAAGGCATATCTAGGCCGCAATGAGGTCGTTTGGGGCAGTTTTGGCTGTTACTAAAAAGGTGACAGTACTCATATTTGCCATTTTTTGTCCACGGGGCCTTGAGGGAGGGCGTCAATCAGGTCCCAGGGGAGGCGGTTCGAGGGCTGCAAAACAAAAACGGGGACGCAGATTGTCCTGCGTCCCCGTTCTCGGGCGTTATTCGTTCCTTGCGACAGAATTTACGCCGCTTCGTCGAACTGCGAGTTGTACAGGTCGGCGTAGAAGCCGCCTTGGGCGAGCAGCTCGTCGTGCGTGCCCTTTTCGACGATGTCGCCGTCGCGAATCACCAAGATCACGTCGGCGTTGCGGATCGTGGACAGGCGATGCGCGATGACAAAGCTCGTGCGGCCCTGCATCAGCGCATCCATGGCGCGCTGGATGAGCTCCTCGGTGCGGGTATCGACGTTGGAGGTCGCCTCGTCCAAAATCAGCGCCGGACGGTCGGCCAAAATGGCGCGGGCGATGGTCACGAGCTGGCGCTGACCCTGCGACAGGTTAGTGCCCTCCTCGTTGATCATAAAATCGTACCCGCCGGCGAGCGTATGGATAAAGTGGTCGCAGCGTGCGGCGCGTGCGGCGGCCTCGACCTCGGCGTCGGTCGCATCGGGGCGTCCGTAGCGGATGTTCTCGCGGATGGTGCCGTTAAACAGCCAGGTGTCCTGCAGCACCATGGCAAACTCGCCGCGCAGCGCCGCGCGGTCCCAGTCGCGCACGTCGACGCCTTCGACGCGCAGCGAACCGCCGTCCACGTCGTAAAAGCGCTGCAGCAGCTTAATGAGCGTGGTCTTGCCGGCGCCGGTGGGGCCGACGATGGCAATGGTTTGGCCGGGCTGCGCCTCGCAGCTAAAGTCGTGGATGATGGTCTTGTCGGGCGTGTAGCCAAACTTGACATGGTCGAACTCCACGTGGCCGGGGCGCTTCTCGGGAATCTGCGCGTCGGCCTTCTGCTCCTCCTCGGGCGCGGCGAGGAACTCAAAGACGCGCTCGGTGGCAGCGGCCATCGACTGCATCGTGTTGCTCACGTTGCCCAGCTGCTGCACCGGCTGCGTAAAGTTGCGAACGTACTGGATAAAGCTCTGGATGTCGCCGGGCGTGGCATTGCCGGTCAGCGCGAGCTGCGCGCCTACCACGACGACGCCCACGTAGCCCATGTTGCCCACCAGACTCATAAGCGGCATCATCAGGCCCGACAGGAACTGCGAGCGCCAGCCGCTCATAAAGAGGCGGTCGTTCTCTTTGTCGAACTCCTCGATCGAGGCCTCGGCGCGGTCGAACACCTGAATAACGTTCTGGCCGGCAAAGTCCTCCTCGATAATGCCGTTGACGGTGCCCAGGACCTGCTGCTGCTCGCGGAAGTACGGCTGCGAGAAGTGAATCATTACGGTTAGGATAATCGCGGCTGCCGGCAGCGTGAGCACGGTGACGCCGGTAAGTGGCAGGCTGATCGACAGCATCATGACGAGCACGCCGATAATCTGCGTCACTGACGTGATGAGCTGCGTCACGCTCTGGTTGAGTGACTGACCCAGCGTATCGACGTCGTTGGTGATGCGGCTGAGCACGTCGCCCTTGCTGTGGCCGTTGAAGTAGCTCATCGGCACGACGGCGATCTTGGCGGCGATCTCCTTGCGCATACGGTAACAAATCTTTTGCGTGACGCCGGTCATAAGCCAGCCTTGGATGAGGCTGCAGACAGAGCTTGCCAGATACAGGCAGAGCAAAAAGCCGAGCGTCTTGGCGATCCAGGCAAAGTCGACATCGCCGGTACCGTTGACCTTGGAGACCAGGCCTTCGAACAGTTTGGTCGTAACCTGGCCGAGCACCTTGGGTCCCACAATGTTAAAGATGACCGAGCACACGGCAAAGGCGACGGCGGCAAACACGGCAATCTTGTGCTGACCGATATAGCCGAGTAGCTGCCTCATGGTGCCCTTAAAGTCCTTGGCCTTTTCGCCGCGGCCCATGCCACCCATGCGGCCCATGGGACCGCGCCGGCGGGTGGGCTTGGGAATCTGAGTCTTGGTCTTGTCTGCCATTAGCGCTCGCCTCCTTCCATGACGGCTTCAATTTCTTCTTGGGTGAGCCCCAGCTCCTCGGCGGAAAGCTGCGACTGTGCGATCTCCAGGTACGCTGGGCAGCTGTGCAGCAGCTCCTCGTGCGTACCGGTGCCCACCACGTGGCCGTCGTCGAGCACGATGATCTGGTCGGCGTGCATGATGGTCGCGATGCGCTGGGCCACGACCACGAGCGCGGCGTCGGTAACGTTTTTGGCAAGCTCCTCGCGCAGGCGCGCGTCTGTTTTGTAGTCGAGGGCGCTAAACGAGTCATCGAACACCACGACCTCGGGCTTTTTGGCCAACGCGCGGGCAATGGCCAGGCGTTGGCGCTGACCACCCGAAATATTGGAGCCGCCCTGGCTGATGGGGGAGTCGTAGCCGCCCTCGCGCTCGGCAATAAAGTCCTCGGCCTGGGCGATGCGTGCCGCCTGGCGCATATCATCATCGCTCACCATGTCGCCGGCAAACTTGAGGTTGCTCTCGACGGTGCCCGAGAACAGGCGACCCTGCTGCGGGATGTAACCAATGCGGTGGCGCAGCTCGGAAAGGGTCATGTCGCGCACGTCGATGCCGTCGAGCGAAATGCTGCCGCCCGTGACGTCGTACAGGCGCGGAATCAGCTGCACGAGCGTGGACTTGCCCGAACCCGTTGAGCCAATGATGCCGAGCATCTGGCCGGCATGTGTGGTGAAGTTCACTCCGCTGATGACATCGGCGCGGGCATCGGGGTACTGGAAGCTCACGTCGCGGAAGGTGAGCTCACCGCGCGGCGCGCTGGCTGCGGGCAGTTTGGGCGAGGCAGGGTCGTTGATGCTCGTGGGGCAGGTGATGACCTCTTCCACGCGCTCTGCTGCGACCTCGGCGCGGGGCAGGATAACCGAAACCATGGTGAGGATCATAAACGCCATGACGATCTGCATGGTGTAGGAGATGAACGCCATCATGTTGCCGACCTGCATCACGCCGTCGGACACGCCCTGCGCGCCAAACCAGACGATAAGCACGGTGATGCAGTTCATGACGAGCATCATGAGCGGCATCATAAAGCTCATGGCGCGGTTGGTGTAGAGCTGCGTGGTCATCAGGTCGAGGGACGCCTGGTCAAAGCGCTCGAGCTCATGCTCCTCGCGGTTAAACGAGCGGATGGGCATAAGGCCGTCGAGCAGCTCGCGGGCGGTAAGGTTCACGCGGTCCACAAAGCTCTGCATCTTTTTGAACTTGGGCATGGTGAGGCCCATAAGCACGCCGACGACGGCCGAGACCGCGATGATGGCCACGGCGATGGTCCACTCCAGGCCGGTGTGGTTGGCCAGGACGCGCATGACGGCGACGATGCCCATGACGGGCGCCATGAGGCACATGCGGATAAACAGGGTTGCGGCCATCTGAATCTGCTGAATGTCGTTGGTGCAGCGAGTGATGAGCGAGGCCTGGCTAAACTTGCCCACCTCGGCCGGCGAGAAGTGCATGACCTTGTTGAAGGTCTCGCGGCGCAGGTCGCGTGCGATGGAACAGGCGGTGCGCGAGGCCACGGCGCCGGTTAGGATGGTGGCGACCAGTGAGATCAGGCACAGACCAAACATCGTGGTCGCCATGCGGCCCAGGTAGGCGTTCTGCACGTCGGCGGGGTCGATACCCTGCGCCTTGTACTCGTCTTGCACATAGCTCACGGCGCGTTGGGTCACGATGGAGCCCGACATGGAGCCCATTTTGTCCGCCATTTCATTGGCGCCCTCGACGAGCTTGCTTTGGTCTACCAGACCGCCCTCGACACCTAGGCGCAGACTCTTCATGGTGATCTTGCCGCCGTCGGCATCAATCTGCTTTTGCATGTTTTGCGCCGCTGTGGCCTTCTGCTGCATCTCGGCGAGCTGCTCGGGCGTCATTGCCGCCATCTGCTCGGGGGTGGGCATGGCCTGGGCGCCGCCGCCATTGCTTGCCTCGGTGGATGCGCCGGTCATGTCGCCCATGGAGCTGGCGTCGATGCCCTGGTTGAGAGAAAGGACGACGGTCTCGGGCAGGCTCATAATGTCGGCAATCTTGCCGCCGTCGGCGCGCTCATCCTCGGTGCCCTTGTACGTTCGAATGCCTTTTTTGTCAGCCTTGCTAAACACGGCCTCCACAGCTTTGGCGTCCTTGGTGCTCATAAAGAGCTCAAGGTCATCGAGTGATTCGGCACGAATGGTGTCGGGCACGGGCGAGGCGATGCCGCCTTGCTGTACGCCCACGTCGACGATGTCGCTCATGTAGGTAGGCAGTGCCAGATCGGCGTTGCAGCTGATTACGATAAGTACGATAGCTGTGAACAGTGCCAGGACATGCTTTTTAAAGAGCTTGAGAATCCTCACTCGGCATCTCTCCTTTCTTGATTGCGGTCGATAATTTCGTTGAAACGCCTTAGAAGGCGCACCATCTCTTGGGTATCTGTTTCGCCGAGCTGCTCGAGGAAGGCCGCGGTGCGCTCCTCGAATTCCCGACGTTTGATTTCGAGATTCTGGAATCCCTTATCGGTCATCGTGACGTGTACACGACGACGGTCGGTCTTTGAGTGCTCGCGCTCGACCCAGCCCTTGGCTTCGAGAGTGCGTAAGATATTGGCGATGCGGGCACTCGAGACCCAGGCGCGATTTGCGAGTTCGCTCGGCGTGAGCGAACCGCCAGCGAGCATGAGGGCGCGCATGACAGCCATCTCGCCGCCGAGAGCTTTGTCCGCAGAGCGTGAAATGCGATGATGCATGCTGCCAAACTCAGTTAAGAGCTGACGCCCAAGCTCATGGAAACCGGTATCTTCCACCGAAAACCCCTAACACTAGAAACTATTTTCGGTGAAAGATGATACCCGCATATTCGGGCCTCATGCAGTGGACAATATAAAGAGCGCATAAAGAGTTAAAAAATTCAATTGCTGAAGCGTTTCAAAGAACTATTATGCCCGCGGTTAGGCGAGGGGTTGTCACCACCATGACGACTGGGACTCATTTATCGCCACGTGCGATGCTCCAACTTCCCGCAAGGAGACACCTTATATAAAGGGGGATGGAGTCATGGCATTTGACTTCACGGGCAAAACCGCGATTGTCACGGGTGGCACTCAGGGCATTGGCCTCGAGATCGCCAAGGGCATCGTCGCGGGCGGCGGACACGTCGCGCTCATCGCAAGGAACGCTGCCAAGGGCGAGGCCGCTGTGGCCGAGCTTGGCGAGGGCAACAAGTTCTATCAGCTCGATGTTGCCGATGCGCCTAAGGCGCGTGAGACCGTCGAGCAGATTTTTACGGACCTGCCGCAAACCAACATCCTGATCAACTGCGCTGGCGTCATCAGCACCAAGAAGTTCGACGAGATCGAGGACACCGAGTGGCGTCGCACCATCGACATCAACCTCAACGGCACCTTTACCATGATGAACGCCGTGTACCCGCACTTTAAGGCGGCCCATGCCGGCACTATCGTCAACGTGAGCTCTGTTGCTGGCAAGATCGGCGGCGGCCTGCTCGGCACCGCTGCCTACGCCAGCTCCAAGGCCGGTGTTAACGGTCTAACCAAGGCAGTCGCCAAGGAAGGCGGCAAGTTTGGCGTCCGCTGCAACGCCGTGTGCCCGTCGCTCACCCTTACCGATATGACCTCGATTCTCTCTGACGAGAACTCTCAGCGCATCATCAACGGTATTCCTCTGGGCCGCGCCGCCCAGGCCAGCGAGCCTGCGCAGATGGTGCTGTTCTTCGCTTCCGACCTCGCCAGCTTCGTGAACGGCGAGATCGGCGACTGCGACGGCGGCATCGTCCTGGACGGGTAATACCCCACGACGATTATTCGGCGACGGTTCCTGCGACTCGGGACCGTCGCCTTCTTTCTGACATAGGCGCGTGCGGCTACGATTCGCATGCATCCAAAGGAGATATATATGAGTGAATCGACTGCGGTGGAGGCGCCGGCGGCAAAGGAGCCGTTCTTTAAGATGTCCTCCATCCCGGGTGCCAATATTTTGGTGCCGCTTTTGCTGGGCTGCCTGCTCAACACGCTATTCCCCGACCTGTTCAAAACGCTCGGCAGTTTTACGCTTGGCATGACTCAGCAGGGCGCAGGCCCGCTCGTGGGCGCTTTTTTGCTCATCGTCGGTACGACGATTTCGTTTAAGAGTGCTCCTGCCGCCGCTGCCCGCGGCGCCATCATCATCGCCGTCAAGCAGATCGTGGTCGTTGCCGTGTCGCTGCTCATCCTTTATGTATTCAACGACAACCTGTTTGGCATCTCTGCCATGGTGATGCTGGCCGCTTGCACCGGCGCCAACAACGCTATGTACGCTGGTCTGATGGGCACCATGGGCAATGAGGCCGAGCGTGGCGCCGTCGCCATCACCACGCTGGTTGTCGGCCCTCCGGTCACGATGATCGTGCTCGGCGCTGCCGGTCAGGCTCCGATCGGCTGGTCGCTCGTGGGCGCCATCCTGCCGATCGTCGTCGGCATTATTCTGGGTAACCTCTTCCCGAGCTTTAAGAAGATGATGGCACCGGCACTTTCCGCCATCATCGTGCTCGTCTTCTTTGCCATGGGCTCGACCATGACCTTTGGCCAGCTCATTAATGGCGGTCTTCCCGGTATTCTGCTCGGCGTGATCTGCTCGGTGGTCTTTGCAATTCCCGTCATCGCGGTTGATAAGCTCACGGGCGGTACGGGTGTCGCAGGTGCAGCCATTTCGAGCTGCGCCGGAGCCAATGTGGCCACGCCTGCTGCCATGGCAAGCGTCAACGGGGCCATGTACGGTGGTGCCGTGCTCGCGACGGCTACGGCACAGGTTGCAGCATGTGCTATCGTGACGGCTATTTTGACCCCGCTGGTCACCAGCTGGTGCTACAAGCATTTTGAGGGCCAGGGCCACAGCAAGGCAACGACCGACAAGGCCGCCGCAGCCGCCTAATGCCAAGCGGCAATCAAAGCTAAAAAACTAGCCACGCCTCAGGGCGGCCACGGGGGAAGTCCCGTGACCGCCCTGCAGTTTCTGTGGGGTCTCTGGGGCACTTTACCCTACTAAAACTGGCATAACAGCTAGAGTGAACGTCGTATAAAGACAAGGAAAAATACCAAACAAATCGGTGAACGGTAGTTGTTCGCGCTCGCATTTCCTGCGGGTTTGTAAAAAACGCCCTTATGATATAAAAAAAGAAACATATAACAGCCCTGATGAAGGGGGTGGCTATGTTATCCTTCTCAAACGGATGAAATCTTGGGTTTTGGGTTGCAGTTCCAAGGTGGACAAACGTTTTTCCCTGTACCAACGTGTGGTGAAGAACGGAAGAAGCCGGTAGTGCAAGCCGATAATTCAAGAATTCAATAAGCAGCGGTGTGAGAGAGCGCCGCATTACACGTAACTAGGAGCGTGGTTACACAATGCAGGAGGCATGGGAAGGCTTCAAGGAAGGCATCTGGACGGGAGAGGTTGACGTCCGAGACTTCATCCAGAAGAACTACACCCCCTACGAGGGCGACGAGTCGTTCCTCGCCGGCCCGACCGAGCGTACCAAGGAGCTGTGGGGCGAGGTTCTCGACCTGCTGCTCAAGGAGCGCGAGCAGGGCGGCGTCCTCGATATGGACACCAAGACCGTCACGGGTATCGTGAGCCACCCCGCTGGCTACATCGATAACGCCCATCGCGACAAGGAGACCATCGTCGGCCTCCAGACCGACAAGCCGCTCAAGCGCGCGCTGCACGTCAACGGCGGTATCCGCATCGCTTGCCAGGCTGCCAGCCAGCACGGCTACAAGATCGACGAGAACGTTGTCGAGCGCTACACCTTCGAGCGCAAGACTCACAACGCCGGCGTCTTCGATGTCTACACCCCCGAGATGCGCGCCTGCCGCTCGGCCCACATCATCACCGGTCTGCCCGATGGCTATGGCCGCGGCCGCATCATCGGCGACTACCGTCGTGTCGCCCTGTACGGTGTCGACTACCTGATCAAGGACAAGGAGGCCCAGAAGGCTTCCACCCCGACGGTCATGACCGCCGACAACATCCGCGATCGTGAGGAGCTGCAGGAGCAGATCCGCGCCCTCGGCGAGCTCAAGATGATGGCCGAGACCTATGGTTTCGACATTTCCAACCCTGCTACCAACACGCAGGAGGCCATCCAGTGGATGTACTTCGCCTACCTCGCTTCCGTCAAGGAGCAGAACGGCGCCGCTATGTCCATCGGCCGTACCTCCACGTTCATCGACATCTACGCTGAGCGCGACCTTGCCAACGGTACCTTCACCGAGGAGCAGATCCAGGAGTTCGTGGATCACTTCATCATGAAGCTCCGCATGGTCAAGTTTGCCCGTACCCCCGAGTACCAGGCCCTGTTTACCGGCGATCCGCAGTGGGTCACCGAGTCCATCGGCGGCATGGGTGTTGACGGCCGTACGCTCGTTACCAAGATGAGCTACCGCTACCTGCACACGCTCGAGAACATGGGCACCAGCCCCGAGCCCAACATGACCGTTCTGTGGTCGACCCGTCTGCCCGAGAACTTCAAGAAGTTCTGCGCCAAGACTTCTGTCGCCAGCTCCTCGATCCAGTACGAGAACGACGACCTCATGCGCGTTTACCACGGCGACGACTACGGCATCGCCTGCTGCGTGTCCTCCATGCGCATTGGCAAGGAGATGCAGTTCTTCGGCGCCCGTGCCAACCTGGCCAAGTGCCTGCTCTACGCACTCAACGGCGGTGTTGACGAGGTCTCCAAGAAGCAGGTCGGCCCCAAGTATCGCGCCGTCGAGGGCGATACGCTCGATTACGACGACGTTGTGGCCAAGTACAACGACATGATGAAGTGGCTTGCTGGCGTGTACGTCAACTCGCTGAACATCATTCACTACATGCACGACAAGTATTGCTACGAGCGCATCCAGATGGCTCTGCACGACAAGCACGTGCATCGTTGGTTCGCTACGGGCATCGCTGGCCTTTCCGTCGTGGCTGACTCCCTGTCCGCCATCAAATACGCCAAGGTCCACCCCGTCCGCGACGAGAACGGCATCATCGTCGACTTCGAGACCGAGGGCGAGTTCCCCAAGTACGGCAACGACGACGACCGCGTCGACCAGATTGCTCACGACGTTGTGCACCAGTTCATGGAGTACATCCGCATGAACGACACCTACCGCAACTCCGTGCCCACGACCTCTGTTCTGACCATTACCTCCAACGTCGTGTACGGTAAGAAGACCGGCTCCACGCCCGACGGCCGCAAGGCTGGCCAGCCGTTCGCCCCGGGTGCTAACCCCATGCACAAGCGCGATAGCCACGGCGCCATCGCTTCGCTGTCTTCGGTTTCCAAGCTCCCGTTCCGCGATGCTCAGGACGGCATCTCCAACACCTTCTCCATCATCCCGGGTGCGCTCGGCAAGGAGGACCAGGTGTTCTTTGGCGATATCGACCTTGATCAGCTGGGCGAGTAACTATTGTTAGTGCTATACTAACAATAACGATTACTGATTAGAGCGACGGTTTCGGCCGGCGCCTATCAATCGAAGGAGACACATTATGAAGGTTTCTGAAGTTTCTGAGACTCAGGCCGATAACCTGGTCCACATGCTCGACGCTTACGCCGAGAAGGGTGGCCACCACCTGAACATCAACGTCTTCAACCGTGAGACGCTGCTCGACGCTCAGGCCCACCCCGAGAAGTACCCGCAGCTGACCATCCGCGTTTCCGGCTATGCCGTGAACTTCCACACGCTCACTAAGGAGCAGCAGGACGAGGTCATTTCGCGTACCTTCCACAACAAGTTCTAAAGGGGTTTAACTCCCGCAGGATCGCCAGGGCTGTTTGGGCTACCTCCCAAAACGTCCTCGGACATGCAAGAAGCCCTCGCTGCGCACTTCGTGCGGCGAGGGCTTCTTGCGTCCTGCGGAAAGTTTTGGGAGGTAGCCCAAACAGCCCCGGCGGGGTCCTGTGTAGTCACCCTTTAGGCGGAACTCTCCTGATGGGTTGAGAGTTCTGGATACTTGCTTGCTACCGTTTATCGCGTATAGCTACCGTTTGCGGAATAAGTAACACTCCTTCATAAACCGTGTAAAATCTCAGAGAAGCACGGAGTTTTTCAGGGAGACGCTGTCCTTTGCTGTGGTCGAAGGGCGGCGTCTCTCTGGCGCTTGTGAGTCGTTGTTCAATGGGGCGGCGAGCGTGCGCGTGTAATACATAGTCAACGTCGAGATGGGTCGTGATGATAATGGGCAAGTACGTAATCGTGGTTGAGTCTGGGTCGGATGTGACGCCGGAGCTCTGCGAGCGCTATGGCATCGTGCGCGTGCCCATGCATGTCACGATTGGTGACGAGACCGTCGAAGACGGATCGATCGACCCGCTTGAGATTTACTCGCGCTGCAACGAGTTTGGCGTGATGCCCAAGACCAGCGGTTGCTCGCCGGCGGATTTTGCGCATGTGTACGACCGCATTCACGCCGAGCAGCCCGACGCGACCATTTTGCATCTTGCATATTCCGAGGTAACGACCTGCTCGCATCAGTCCTCGAAGATTGCGGCTGCGGGGCGCGACTACGTGTTCTCCATGGACACGCGCTTTGTCTCGGTGGGCCAGTCGTTTGTTGTCGTCGAGACCGCCAAATACATCGAGGCTCACCCCGATGCCACCGTCGACGAGATTTTCGCCTTCACCAATTCCGTCATGGACCGCGTGCTGCTGGGCTTTGTTCCTACCGACCTTGCCTTCCTTAAGGCGGGCGGTCGCTTGTCCAACGTCGCGTTCTTAGGCGCCCATCTGCTCAAGATTAAGCCCTGCATTGAGGTGACGGGTGGCAAGTTCGTGGCCACCAAGAAGTTCCGCGGCTCTATGCTCAAGTGCGCCCGCGCCTTTATCGATCACATGGTTGAGAAGGGCGAGATTGATTACTCGCACATTGGCTTGGCGTATTCGGTGGGCCTTTCCGAGGAGCTGCGCGACGATATGGAAGTCTATGCGCACGACCTGGGCTTTAAGGACGTTACCTGGACTCAGGTCGGCGGCGTCATCTCGAGCCACTGCGGCCCGACCGCCTTTGGCGCGGTGCTTACGCTTAAGGCGTAGGGCCTGGCGTCTATCGATTTCTATTGCTTCGGCGGCGAGCGGGTTGTGACAACCTTCCCGCTGCTTTTGCGTGGAGTCAAATAGGACGATCAAATTGACCGCTAAACCGTTTCGCCATCAGGCGTATGGGCTAGAATGGCTCTGGCATTTTAATTGACAAAAACCAAAGAGAGGCAAGGTTGCGGGAATGGCTGAGATGACGCTTGAGGGTGTGGATGCTCATCCCGAGGACTCTGCGTATGCCCTGGGTCGCGTGCATTCGATCGAGACGATGGGAACGGTCGACGGACCCGGCATCCGCTTTGTGGTGTTTGTTCAGGGCTGTCCCATGCGCTGCGCGTATTGCCACAATCCCGATACCTGGTCTGTTAACGGCGGCACGATGGTGACCGTCGAGCATCTCATGGACGAGTTCCAGAGCAACCATGAGTTCTACCGTAGCGGCGGCATTACCGTTTCGGGCGGCGAACCGCTCCTGCAGCCCGAGTTTTTGGCCGACCTGTTCCGCGTGATGCACAACAACCCCGATGGCCGCGTACACACCTGCCTAGACAGCTGTGGCTATGCATTTGATCCCAAGCATCCGGAGAAGTTCGATGCTGTTCTCAACGAGACCGATATGGTGCTGCTCGACATCAAGCATGCCGATCCGGTTGAGCATAAAAAGCTGACCGGTTGCGATCCTGCGCGCATCCTGGCGTTTGGCGATGAGCTTGCCCGTCGCAAGATTAAGGTTGTTATTCGCCATGTGGTGGTGCCGGGCATTACCGACACGGTGGAGGAGTGTGAGGCGCTCGGCCGCCTGATTGCCCCGTGGCATAACGTGGTCGGTCTGGAGATGCTGCCGTATCACACCATGGGTATCGTCAAATATGAGCAGCTGGGGATCCCCTATAAGCTCGAGGGCGTGCCTCAGATGGATACCGCGCGCATGCCCGAGCTGCGCAACGCCGTCATGGCCGGCATGAAAAAGCGCCGCGCCGAACTCAAAAACGCCATCGGCTAGCGGCACTCATTGGGGACAGACTTAAATGAGTGCCCCCGGGCACCTAGTTGATTGCTAAGGAGCCCCGTCAAGTTGCGGTGGAATAGTTCTTGTTTTTCGGCTTATGCCGCCCAAACAGGAACTATTTCACCGCAACTGCGTTTTGGGCAAAGATGCGCAACGGAATCGGTGTTTTTGCATAGAAACGCCTGTTTATTGTTTAGAGACACCTCAAACGCGACTGAATATCTTTGGAAAGAAAGGTACCGTCAAGATTCTTTCGCAAATTGATCGAGGCGGCCTCGGCCCCGCCT
>NZ_QRXX01000014.1:0-14668 GCF_003462695.1 Collinsella sp. AF16-8 | reverse complement strand
GCGGGGCCGAGGCCGCCTCGATCAATTTGCGAAAGAATCTTGACGGTACCGATTTTCGATGGTATCGATTTCTAGCATGATGATTGCATATCAAGTGAGCAAGTTCATCCTCGAAGTTCCCACTGGCTATATTGCTGATAGGTTTGGACGAAAGACAAGCGGTCTCGTTGGCGTCGTGGGAATGCTTGGATACTACGCCGCCCTGCTTCTCGTCCGTTCCCCTCTACTTTTAATCGGTTCGTTCGCTCTCAAGGGTTTTGCCGTTGCGTGTGTGAGCGGATCCATCGAAGCGATTTACATTGACAGCGTCTCTCAGGACCAGCTCGTAAGACTTAATGTCGTTGAGCGATTTGTTTTCTATGCCTCTTATGCCATCTCCGCTTGCGTGGGCGGTTTCATTTCGTCCGTCGGTGCATATCTCATTGGTCTTTCGGCAGATATCATCGCAATGGTGTTGACGTTGGTTGTCGTTGTCTGCATTCCTGAAATGCGAAGAGGGGGCACTGCGACGACACCTGAACATGGGATTAGCCCGAAGATGATCGGTACCGCTATTGCGGGTAATGGCATTCTTCGTTCAGCGTTCATCATGGACTGTTCTCAGGCATTTGCTTTTGTCGCCCTGGAAGACTTTTTCTCACTGCTGCTTGCGGGTCGCGGAATGAATGCCGTCGCTTCGGGTGTGACCATTGCGGTCCAGCTCCTTGCCTCGGCCTCCATGGGACTTATTGTGCCCTGTGCGATTGCTCATGTCGACAAGGGCCGCTTTGTGCGTATTTGCGGCATCGTGCGCCTTTTCCTGTCAGCTTTGTTTTTGATTCCCCTTACTCCGGCTAATTTGCTGCCCGTGTTCTATGTGCTGCACACGGTTGCGTACTCGTTATTTGCTCCAATTAAATACTCAATTTTTCAAAAGGCAGCCGATTCTTCGATGCGCTGTTCACTGATTTCGGTTCAAAGCCAGATGGTGGCGGTGGGTGCCGTTCTTTTCTATCTGCTCAACGCTGTGTTGAGTAGCGTTGCGGGCATTCGAGTCGTATTGCTTGTCGCGCTCGGGATTTCTTCCCTTGTGTATATCCCCGCGCTATTTCGTCTTACAAGCCAAAGGTCATGAGTATTTGGGCACCGATAACTTATATATCAACGCAATAAACCCGAGCGCGAGGGCGTTTGGGTTTATTATTGAAGCGTATGTAACCTGGCGGCGCCACACCGCCTGTTAGTAGGGAGACACATGAACGTTCTGGTCGTCAACGCAGGATCTTCGACCCTTAAGTATCAGGTCATCGATACCAAGTCCCACAAGGTGTCCGCAAAGGGCTCCTGCGAGCGCGTCTGCTTTACCGGCGGCACCTTCACCCACGCTGCCAACGGCTCCAAGAAGGTGACCGAGAACATCGAGTTCCCCGACCACAAGGTCGCCATCGAGGTCGTCCTGAAGGACCTTGAGGCCAACGGCGTCAAGATCGAGGGTATCGGCCACCGTATCGTTCAGGGCGGTTGGTACTTCGGTGATTCCTCCCTCGTCGACGAGGACGTCCTCGCCAAGATCCGCGAGGTTGCTCCGCTCGCCCCGCTGCACAACAACCCCGAGGCCAACGTTATCGAGTACTGCCTGGAGCAGTATCCCGACCTGCCCAACGTCACGGTCTATGACACCGCTTTCCACTTCAACATGCCCGAGGTCGCCAAGACTTACGCTCTGCCCAAGGATGTTTGCGACAAGCTGCACATCCGTAAGTACGGCGCCCACGGCACCAGCTACCGTTATATCTCCAAGAAGGTCGCTGAGATGACCAACGGCGAGGCCCGCAAGGTCGTCGTGTGCCATATCGGCTCCGGCGCTTCCCTGTGCGCCATCGAGGACGGCAAGTGCATGGACACCACCATGGGCTTGACCCCGCTCGACGGCGTCATGATGGGCACCCGCTGCGGTTCCATCGACCCGGCTACCGTGTGCTACCTGCAGCGCGAGGGCGGCTACACCTTCGACGAGGTCGACGAGATGATGAACAAGAAGTCCGGCCTTTTGGCTGTGACCGGCGGCAAGACCAACGACTGCCGCAACGTCGAGGAGCTCGCCGCTGCTGGTGACCCCGAGGCCCAGCTCGCCTTCGACATGTTCGTCTACAAGATTGCCGCCAAGGCTGCCGAGATGGCCACTTCTATGTGCGGTATGGACACCCTGGTCTTTACCGCCGGCATCGGCGAGCACGCTCCGGCTGTCCGCGCCGGCGTTGCCGACCGCTTGGCCTTTATGGGCGTCAAGATGGATCATGCCCGCAACGCCCTGCGTGGTGACGGCGCTTGGTGCCTGTCTGCCAAGGATTCCAAGGTCAAGATTTTCGTCATCCCCACGGACGAGGAGTTCATGATCGCTTCCGACGTCGAGCGCATCGTCAACGGCAAGTAATTCCAAGAGGGGAGGGGCTGGACGACCGAGCGCCGTTCAGCC
This sequence comes from Collinsella sp. AF16-8, assembly GCF_003462695.1. Lineage (NCBI taxonomy): Bacteria > Bacillati > Actinomycetota > Coriobacteriia > Coriobacteriales > Coriobacteriaceae > Collinsella > Collinsella sp. AF16-8. The sequence goes on along the minus strand of NZ_QRXX01000014.1, from coordinate 12,213 downwards.
CCTCTTTTGTGCTCGTTGGGCGATATGCCTGATAGCTATTTATCAAGTTGTGATAACTTCTTATTAACATGCGGCCGCCTTAAGGGGTCTGCGCCGACCGTATCGCACTGCAAAGGAGTCTCATGAACGTACTTGTTGTCAACGCCGGTAGCTCAAGCCTTAAATATCAGCTTTTGGATACCGATACCCGCGAGGTTTTCGCCAAGGGCAACTGCGAACGTATCGGTTCGGACATGGGCATCTTTGGCCACTCCGAGAACGGTGGCGCCAAGCAAACCGAGGAGGTCCCCTTCCCGGACCACCGTTCGGCTATCGCACGTGTGCTCGAGGAGCTCGAGAAGACCGACTTTACGATTGATGGCATTGGGCATCGTATTGTTCAGGGTGGCTGGTACTTTGACGATTCCGCGGTCGTCGACGATGAGGTCATGGCTAAGATCCTCGAGGTGGCACCGCTTGCCCCGCTGCACAACTACGGCGAGGCGGCGGCAATCGAGTATTGTCGCGAGAAGTATCCGGAGCTGCCCAACGTGGCCGTCTTCGACACCTCGTTCCACATGACTATGCCCGAGGTCGCCTACACCTACGCCCTGCCCAAGGACGTGTGTGACAAGTATCACGTGCGCAAGTACGGCGCCCACGGCACAAGCCACCGCTATGAGTGGATGATGGCCAAGGAGATCCTGGGTTCGCGCTGCCACCGTCTGCTTTCGTGTCATCTGGGCAACGGCGCTTCGCTCGCCGCCATTGAGGACGGTGTATGCCGCGATACCACGATGGGCCTCACGCCGCTCGACGGCCTGATGATGGGCACCCGTTGTGGTTCCATTGACCCGGCTACCGTGTGCTACCTGCAGCGCGAGGGCGGCTACAGCTACCAGGAAGTCGATGACATGATGAACAAGCAGTCTGGTCTGCTTGCCATCTCGGGCATCTCCAACGACGCCCGCGACATCCGTACGCGCGCCTCCGAGGGCGACGAGCGCTGCCTGCTCGCCTTCGATATGTTCGCCTACAAGGCCATGCAGCAGGCCGGCTCCATGATCGCTTCAATGGCGGGCGTGGACACCATTACCTTTACCGCCGGCATTGGCGAGAATGACTGGTCGATCCGCAAGGCCTTCTGCGACTGCTTCGAGTGGCTGGGCGTGCGCATCGACAACAACAAGAACCGCGAGGCCGTGGGTAACGGCCCGCAGGTCATCAGCGCCGCCGGCTCTTCCGTCACGGTCATGGTCATCCCCACCGACGAGGAATACATGATCGCCCACGACGTCGAACGTCTGACCAAGAACAACTAACGCATTCGTCTGTAATTGACAAAAAGGCCTCCAGAGCAACAGCCCGGAGGCCTTTTTACTAGCAGGCGGAAATTCCAGTTCCAAAGTGATCATCGCCGGCAACGCCTGCGCTCCCAGCAACGTCACCCATTCGTTCAGATCCTCAGCCCCAGCTCGTAGCCAAGCCGCCGTCCACTCCAGATGCTCTGAATGCTTCGTAGCAGTAGAAGGCCGTACGGGCTAACCCCTGAAAACATTCCGCAGACCAGAAACGCCCCCGTTCGTAGCTCCGAAGGAGCAGAACGGGGGCGTTTCATTGGTCGAGGACGTTTTCAGGGGTTAGCCCGTACGGCCTTCGGGCGAGTGCGTCCGCTACTCAGCCATCTGAGCCTGGACGGCGGTGATGGCTACGACACCCACGATGTCGTCGGCAGAGCAGCCGCGCGAAAGGTCGTTAACCGGCTTGGCGATGCCCTGCAGGATGGGGCCGTAAGCGTCGGCGCCGGCGAAGCGCTGGACCAGCTTGTAGCCGATGTTGCCGGCCTCGAGATCGGGGAACACAAGCACGTTGGCCTTACCGGCGACGGAGGAGCCGGGAGCCTTGAGCTGGGCGACGGTGGGGACGATAGCGGCATCGAGCTGCAGGTCGCCGTCGATGGCGAGCTCGGGAGCCTTCTCCTTGCAGAACTTCACGGCCTCCTGGACCTTCTTGGCGACCTCGCCACCGGCGGAGCCCATGGTGGAGTAGGAGAGCATGGCCACGTGCGGCTCAACATTGCCCATGAAGGTGGACCAGGAGTGGGCCGAGGCGATGGCGATCTCGGAGAGCTCGTCGGAGGACGGGTTGATATTGAGGCCGCAGTCGGCGAAGATCAGCGTGCCGTCGGTACCGAACTGCGGGGTGTCGGTGCACATCACGAAGAAGGCCGAGACCAGCTTGGTGCCCGGAGCGGTCTTGAGGATCTGCAGCGCGGGGCGCAGGGTGTCGGCGGTGGAGTGACAGGCACCGGAGACCAGGCCGTCGGCGTCGCCCATCTTGACCATCATGGTGCCAAAGTAGGTGGCGTCCATCACCTGGGCGCGAGCCTGTTCGATGGTAACGCCCTTCTTGGCGCGGAGTTCGGCAAACTTCTGCGCGTACTCCTCGTGCTTCTCGGCGTTGCGCGGATCGATGACGGTGGCGCCGGGGACGTTGATCTCGTTGGGATCGCCCAGGATGACGATGTTGGCCAGGCCCTCCTCGATGATTTTGTTTGCCGCGACGATGGTACGCGGATCCTCGCCCTCGGGCAGGACGATGGTCTTAAGGTCGGCCTTGGCGGCAGACTTCATACGGTTTAGGAAATCGCTCATGATACTCCTTACAAGCGTTTCGCTAAGCTCCAGGCCCTCGGCTGTACACGAATAAACCCGCTGCTAGCGGGTTTACCTTACAATTATGTACGCCGCGGTGCTTGAGCTTTCCTTGTGTGGCAAGCTCATTATAGGACGCATTAGCGCTATAATCGCTCTGATAAATATGTCTCGACGTATGTTCGAGAAAAAGCCCAGTTAAAAAGCGTGTGGCTTTTGACAAGGAGTATCGATGCAGATTACCTCAGGCCTGCCTGAAGGCTTTAATGCCGGTGCGTATGACATGATCGTTGTCGGCGCCGGTTATGCCGGTGCCGTTTGCGCCCGCCGTCTTGCCGAAACTATCGGCTATCGTGTTGCCGTTTTGGAGCGTCGCGGCCACATCGCGGGTAATGCCTACGACTGCACTGACGAGGCCGGAATCCTGGTCCACGAGTACGGTCCGCACATCTATCACACTTTTAACGAGCGCGTCCATAACTTCCTGTCGCGCTTTACCAAGTGGACGGACTACCAGCACAAGGTGCTCGCCAACATCAACGGCACCCTCATGCCCGTACCCTTTAACCATGCGAGCCTCAAGCTCGCCTTTGGCGATGAGCGCGGCGAGGAGCTGTATCAGAAGCTCGTGGAGACCTGTGGCAAGGACGTCAAGGTGCCCATTATGGAGCTGCGCAAGAAGAACGACCCGGATCTTGCCGAGGTCGCCGATTATGTCTATGAGAACGTCTTTTTGCATTACACCATGAAGCAGTGGGGCCAGACGCCCGACCAGATCGACCCCTCGATTACCGGGCGCGTTCCCGTCTTTGTGGGCGATGACGATCGCTACTTCCCGCAGGCTCCTTTCCAGGGCATGCCGCAGGACGGCTATACCGCGCTGTTCGAGCATATGCTCGATCACGATCTGATCGACGTATTCTGTGACGTAGACGCCCGTGACCTCTTTGAAATCGACGAGACCACCGTCAAGATCGACGGCAAGGTCTATGGTGGCGAGATCGTCTACACCGGTCCACTCGACGAGCTGTTCAACCTCGACCTGGGCGCTCTGCCGTACCGCACGCTCGATATGAAGTTCGAGACGCTCGATATGGACCAGTTCCAGCCCGTGGGCACCGTCAACTACACCACGAGCGAGGACTATACGCGCATCACTGAGTTCAAGAACATGACCGGTCAGGTTTTGCCCGGCAAGACCACCATCATGAAGGAGTACTCCAAGGCATATACGCCCGGCTCGGGCGAGACGCCGTACTACGCTATCCTGGAGCCCGAGAACCGTGAGCTCTACGAGCGCTATCTTGAGCGCGTCCAGAACCTGACGAACTTCCACCCGGTGGGTCGTCTGGCCGAGTATCGTTACTACGATATGGACGCCGTGACCAATTCTGCCCTCGATCTTTCGGATGAGATTATCGCCTGCCATGCATAAAGTCATAACATTCGGTATTCCCTCATATAACGCCGCCAAGGACATGGACCATTGCATCACCTCCATCTTGGAGGGGGGCAATTACGCCACCGATATCGAGATTATTGTGGTGGACGACGGCTCCAAGGACGAGACGGCCGCCAAGGCCGACGAGTGGGAGGCCCGTTATCCTGGAATCATCCGCGCGGTGCACCAGGAGAATGGCGGCCACGGTATCGCCGTCCTCTCGGGCCTGCGTGAGGCGCATGGTACGTACTATAAGGTCGTTGACTCGGACGACTGGCTCGACGGTGCGGCGCTTTCGACCATGCTGTCGATTCTGCGTGGCTTTGAGGAGCGCGACCAGCGCGTCGACCTGTTTATCTCGAACTACGTGTACGAGAAGGTTTACGAGGGTACGCATACGGCCATTGGTTACAAGTTTGCCCTGCCTCGAAAAAAGATCTTTACCTGGGACCAGATCGGCCATTTCCGCCTGGACCAGAATCTGCTCATGCATAGCCTGTGCTATCGCACGGACGTGCTGCGCGAGTCCAACCTTCCCATGCCGCCGCACACGTTCTATGTGGACAACATCTACGCCTACGTGCCGCTGCCGCGTTGCAAGACCATGTACTACGCCGACATCGACCTCTATCGCTACTTTATCGGTCGCGAGGGCCAGAGTGTCAACGAGGCCACGATGGTCAAGCGTCTGGACCAGCAGTTCCGTGTTACGCGTATCATGATGGAGTCGTACCACTTGTACAGCGATGTTGAGTCGTCGCGCCTGCGTTCGTACATGATGGGCTACTTCACCATGATGATGGCGATCTGCTCGGTGCTCACCAAGCTTTCCGACGAGGATTGCGCCGATGAGCGTCTGAAGACGCTGTGGACGGACCTGAAGGCCTACGATGAGCGCATGTATCGTCGTGCTCGCTACGGTGTGGTCGGCTTCTTTACTAACCTCCGCGGTCGTGCCGGAGACAAAACCACACTCGGCCTATACCGTCTTGCCTCAAAGATCTTCAAATTCAACTAGCTGCTGAGTAATCGCTGCTGATAGGTTGACTGGGCCCCTTGGCCTTTAGTTTGCTACTGCGAACAGTCCTGCTCGCACGGAAAGCACATTAAGTGCTTTCCGGCTCGTGCGGAACTTGTAGCAAACTAAAGGCCAAGGGGCCTCTGCTATAAGAATCGATTGTCAGGTTATTTGAATTTGAAGATCTTCGACGCGCGGTACACAGGGGCCTGAGCTGAAAAGAATAAGGTTGGAAGTCGGTCGGAGGCGGGCGGGCATTACGTTTGTCGCGAGTTCCGCATGCAAAGAAGGCCACTTAATGTGGCCTTCGTCTTGCATAGGACTGTAGAGCAGCAAACGTAATGCCCGCCCGCCTCCGACCGACGGTCGAGTGAGATTACTTTGCGGCGCCGGGGATGCCGTGGGAGGTTTTGGCGGTTTTGGCTCCGTTTACGATGGCGGTTTGCAGAGCCCTTACGGCGAGCATGCCCAGCAGGTCTAGGGGAACGGCGGCGCTTGCCTGGGCGCCTAGTTTGCCACTGGCGAGGGTGTAGATGGTGTCGCCGTCGTTGGTGGTATGTGTCGGGCGAATGGCGTGCGCGTAGGCATCTGCTGCCATCTGGGAGACCTTGGTGGCTTGTGCCTTAGTGAGTTCCACGTTGGTGACGATGCAGCTGATGGTGGTGTTGGTGCGGTCGAGCGGCATCTGCATGGATCCGGCGGCGGCAAAGGCTGCGAGTTCCATATCGACGATTTGGTCGCTATCGGCTGAGGCGCGCATGCCGGCGACCCACTCGCCGGTGAGGGGGTCGACAACGTTGCCGCAGGCGTTGACCGAGACCACGGCGCCCACCTTGATGGGGCCGAGCGCCACGGCGGCAGCGCCAAGGCCGGCCTTCATGCAGGTGGCGGGGCCCATGAGCTTACCCACGGTAGCGCCCGTGCCGGCGCCTACGTTGCCCTGTTCGAGCTTGGTGGGGGTGTGGTCGAGCGCCTCGCGCACGGCGGCGATGCCGGCCTCAATGTCGGGGCGAACGGTGGGGTCGCCAAAGGCAAGGTCGAAGATACAGCTGGAGCACACGATGGGCACCTGCGTGGGGCCGACGGGCAGACCAATGCCGCGGCTCTCGAGTTCGCGGGCCACGCCGCTTGCAGCCTCGAGGCCAAAGGCCGATCCGCCCGAAAGGCAGACGGCGTGGACCTTATCGACGGTGTTTTCGGGACGCAACAGGTCGGTCTCACGCGAAGCGGGGGCGCCACCACGTACGTCAACGCCACCGGTGGCACCCTCGGGCGCCACGATTACGGTGCAGCCGGTGCCAGCCTCCTCGTCCGTATAGTTGCCAAAGCAAAAGCCATCGACATTGCAAACATCGATGGCTTCGAGCAGTGTGTCCATGTGTTCTCCTATCGGTTTTCCGCCGGGCCTTATGCCCAGTCGGGATCCGTACGGTACGGCAAAATTGTAGGCGCTGGGGGATACCCAGCGCCAGATGCAATTACGAGAGTTTTTGAATCGCGCGTGCGACGCGAGCGATGGGCAAGCCCACCACGTTGTAGAAGTCACCCGAAATATCGTGCACAAGCATGCGGCCGCCTGTGCCTTGGATGCCGTAGGCCCCGGCCTTGTCCATGGGTTCGCCGGAGGCAACATAGCGCTCGATCTGCTCTTCGGTAAGCTCATAGAACGTCACGTCGGTCACATCGACAAACGACAGGCTCTCGGCGGCATGCGGAGCTGTAGCGTCGCCGGCTTTAACGATGCAGACGCCGGTTGCGACCTGGTGCGTGCGGCCCGAAAGCTCGCGGAGCATGGTGCGCGCCTCGTCCCCGTCTGCCGGCTTGCCCAAAATTTGGCCGTCAAAGGTGACAATAGTATCGGCCGCGACGGTCAGTTCGTTGGGCTCGGCATGCTCGGCGGCAACGGCGGCGGCTTTGGCACGCGCCAAGCGCTCGACGAGTGTAAGCGGAGCTTCGCCATCAAAAGGCGTTTCGTCGATATCTGCGGGAATCACGCGAATGTCATAGCCCGCCTCGCGCATCAACTCGATGCGGCGCGGTGATTGCGAAGCCAAAATCATAGCTGAATGCCCTCGGCGACCTTCTCGACGGCCTTGTCGCCGGCGAGCGTGCGCAGCAGCTCAAGCGCAAAGGGGAGCGACTGGGCCATGCCGCTGGCGGTGATGATGTTGCCGTCTTGCGTAACCTTCTCGCCGGTATAGGCGCCTTCGGGGAAGCTTTTCTCAAAGCCAGGGAAGCACGTGGCGTGGCGCCCCTCGAGCAGGTCGAGCTCACCCAGGATAAACGGGGCGGCGCAGATGGCGGCGACGTGTTTGGCGGCGGCGAACTCGCAGACCACGTCGCAGACGCGCTGGTCGGCACGCAGGTTGGTGGCGCCGGGCAGGCCGCCAGGTAGCACGACGCAGTCGTACTCGTCAAAGTTGATCTCGTCAAAGAGCGCATCGCAGGTCACGGGAATCTGCAGCGAGCTTACGACCTCGCGCGTGGGCATGATCGAGACAAGCGTGGCGCGCACGCCGCCGCGACGCATGACATCGACCATGGTCAGGCATTCAATAGTTTCAAAGCCATCGGCGGCGAGAACGGCAACGCTGGGCATGAGGGTTCCTTTCATAGACGGCATACAATTAGCCGTCTTATACCCCGAAGACCTCCGCTTGCCACGCTCGATTTCCCAATGATTTTTCTGAGCAATGATTAAGTGGCTAGTTGCGCTTGAGGTGGACGACGGTTTCGCAGTGGAAGGTTTGCGGGAACAGGTCAACTGGCGTGATCTTTACGGGGGAGAAGGTGCCTTCTTCGACAAAGCGTTTGAGATCGCGCGCCAGGGTGGCCGGGTCGCAGCTCACGTAGGCGATATCGCGGGCACTCGTGCTGGCGATAAGGTCGATCGCCTCGGGGGCGAGGCCTGCACGCGGCGGGTCGACCACCAGGACATCGGCGTCCTGATCGGGGAACTCGCGCACCGCGTCGCCGCCGATGACGTCGACGTTATCGAGTTTGTTGATCTCTAGGTTACGGCGCAGGTCGCGCACGGCCGGGCCGTAGGCCTCGACGGCGGCAACAAAGTCGCAGCGGCGGGCGAGCGGCAGGGTGAAGGTTCCAGCTCCGCAATACAGGTCCACGGCAAGTTCGTCTTCCTGCGGGTCGAGCGCCTCCATGACAAGCTCGATCAAAATCTCGGCACCCTTTGTGTTGACCTGGAAAAACGACGGGGCCGAAAGGCGCATCTGGCCGTCGGCGATGTTCTCGGTCCAGGAGCCCTCGCCGGCGAGCATCTCAACCTTGGAGACGCGGCGGGCCTTCTTTTCACCCTTGCTCATAACGCGCACTATGCTCGTGGGGTGTGCGGCGTCTGCCAGCACGCGCGAGACTTGCGAGCGCGGAAACGACCCCGTGGGCGTCCAGAGTGCGACCTCGAGTGCCTTGGTGCGGCGCGATGCGCGAATGCCCACGCGTTCGAGCCCCAAGTCATGGCTGCCGCTTAGATAGTTGAGTGCGCCGACGACTGATTTGAGCGCCTTCGGGAAGCGCTTATCGAACAGAGGACACGTATCAACAGTCACGATTTTGCTGGGGTCGACACCGTGCATGCCCAGGCGCACACGACCGTTGACGACGGTCGGTTCGAGCTCGATTTTATTGCGGTAGCCCCAGTCGTCCTTGGTGTGGCAGATGGGCTGTACCAACTCATCAACCTGCTCAGGAGCGAACTTGCCGATGCGCTCGAGCGTGGAGCGCAGGTTTTGCTCCTTGGCGGCGAGCTGTGCCGTGCGTGAGAGATTGCCCCACGAGCAGCCGCCGCAGATGCCCACGAAGGGGCAGGGAGGCTGAATGCGATCGGGGCTTGGCTTGAGAATCTCGGTGGTGCGGGCGCGCATGAACGACTTGCCGTCCTGTACGACCTCGGCCTCGACGGTGTCGCCTGCCACGGCGCCCTGCACAAAGACGGCCTTGCCGTTGTCGGCGTGCGCCAGCCCGTCGGCGCCGTAGGTCATCGATTCTATAGTGAGCTTCATATCCCTGCCTGTCATTCGTGTTGTTGTTCGCACCATGGTAGCAGGGAAAAGCGCCCCGCATCCGAGGCTTTCCTCAAATGCGGGGCGCTTCTACAAACTGCTTCTACAAACGACTATTTCGTCTTGCCGGTAATGAGCGTCTTAAGACCCAGGCCGATCAGGCCCAGGCCCATGCGCACACGACCGGGGCGATGGCGCTCGATGGCCTTGGTCTTGCCGGCGGGCTTATCGCGACGGGCGCTCGTCTCGGGTGCGGGCTTGGTGACCTGCGGCTCGGGCTGAGGTACAGGTGCGGGCTCGGGCTCAATGACGGTCGCCTGGACCTTCTGAACTTCGGGCGTGGCCGGCTGCGGCTCAGGAGAAGGGGCGGGCTTTGCCTCAATGACGGGCTCGGGCGCGGCCTCGGCGTTGCGGTAGGCACGCTCCAGCAGGGCTTCCTGCGAGTTGAAGGGTTTCTCACCCCCTGTACGCTCCACGGGAACCCAGGTGCCGTCACTTGTCAGGCTGCGGGCTTTCACGTTGTCGCGCAGCTGCATACCCATGTACTCGTGCACCAGGGCGCGGCAGGTGGGGTCGAGCACGGGGAAGGCGATCTCCACGCGGTGCTCGGTGTTACGCGTCATCATGTCGGCCGAGCTCAGATAGATCATGTCAGAGTCCACGCCAAAGGCGTAAACGCGCGCATGCTCCAAAAAGCGTCCGACGATAGAACGGACATATACGTTCTCGGTCTTGCCGGGAACGCCCGGCTTGAGGCACGAGATGCCGCGGATGATCATGTCCACGCAGACTCCTGCGCACGATGCCTCGGCGATCTTGTCGATGACCTCGCGGTCGGTGAGCGAGTTGAGCTTAAAGAACACGCGGGCGGGCTCGCCAGCGAGGGCGCGCTGGATCTCGCGGTCCAGGCCGCGCATGATGAGCGGCTTGAGGCCTACGGGCGCCACGCCCAGGAAGCGGTAATCGCCGCGCAGATTGCCCAGCGACAGGTTGCGGAAGAACAGGTTGGCGTCCTCGCCGATGCCGGGGTGGGCGGTCATGAGCATAAAGTCGCTGTAGAGTTTGGCCGTCTTCTCGTTAAAGTTGCCGGTGCCCAGCAGCGTCAGGCGCGTTAGCGCCATGCCCTCGCGATAGGTGAGCTGGCAGATCTTGGAGTGGCACTTAAAGCCCTCGGAGCCGTAGATGACGGTGCAGCCGGCCTCTTCCAGGCGCTCGGCCCACTCGATGTTGTTCTGCTCGTCAAAGCGCGCGCGGAGCTCCATGAGCACTGTGACCTCTTTGCCGTTCTCGGCGGCATCGATCAGCGACTCGCATAGGCGGCTCTGCTTGGCCACGCGGTAGAGCGTGATGCGCAGTGAGATACACTCGGGGTCGTAGGCGGCCTCGTGCACCAGATCCAGGAAGGGGTTCATGGCCTCATAGGGATAAAAGAGCAGCTTGTCGTGCTGAAGCACCTGCTCGCGGATGGAGCGGGTCATGTCGATGGTGGGGTTGGGCTGCGGCTTAAACGGCGTAAAGAGCAGCTCGTTGCGCAGGTGCTCGGGAATCTTGCCCTCAATGCCAAAGACGTAGCCCAGATCGAGCGGGATATCGCAGGTAAAGACAGAGCGGCGCGAAAGCTCGAGCGCCTTGCGGATGGTTTTGAGCGTCGCCTTCTCGAGCGACCCCGAGACCGCGAGCACTACCGGCTGCAGGCGCAGACGCTTCTTGAGGATGCGCTTCATGTGCTGGCGGTAGTCCTCTTCCTCTTCGACGCCCTCGCCGTCCGGATCGATGTCGGCGTTGCGGGTGACGCGGATGAGCGCGCGGTCGAGCGGCTTATAGGAGCCAAAGCAGCTGTCCAGGCAGGCGAGGATGACGTCCTCGAGCAAGATGTAGGAGTAGGTGCCGGTGGGCGAGGGGATCTCGACCACGCGGTTCATCGAGGCGGGGATCTCGATAAGGCCCAGCAGGCTCTCCTCGTCGGTGACGCCGTCCAGGCCACAAGCCAGATAGAGTGCACCGTTGCGCAGGTTGGGGAAGGGATGGCGCGGGTCAATGACCAACGGCGAGATGACCGGCGACACGTAGGCCTGGAAGTAGCGGGTTACAAAGGTGCGTTCCTCGGGCGTAAGCGAATCGATGCGGGCGCGGTGAACGCCCAGGGTGTCGAGCTTGCCCTCGATGCTCTTAAAGATAGACTCCCATCGGGTAAGGAGCCCGGGCATTTCGGCCATGACAGCATCGACCTGTTCGGAGGCGGTCATATTGCTCTTGTTGTCGACAGGCTGTTTTTTGAGCTCTGCCAGATCGGACAGGCCGCCCACGCGCACCATGAGAAACTCGTCGAGGTTGGACTCGAAAATCGACACGAACTTTAGACGCTCGAACAGCGGAACGGTCTCGTCGAAGGCTTCGTCAAGCACACGGTTGTCAAAGCGCAGCCAGCTGAGCTCTCGGTTCTGCGTGTACGAGAAGTCGCGCGGCGGTTTGCGCAGCTTTGCGGCGGCTTGCTTTTTTTCGATTTTGCTCGGCATATGCATCTGTCCGTTCAGTCCCCGTGGGGGACGGTTGCCTAACACTATTCACCATTGTCTCAATTTAGTCGACCTATGGCACGGACGTATCGCGTGAACGGTATCTTTACCTACTTCTTACGCTGACAAGCCATAGAGCTGACGCCCTTCGCGTTGTGAAAAACGGTCTATATCCTCACTCAACTGGTGAGTATGTGTGAATAAGAATGATAGGTAGCTGAATATCATCGAATACAGACAGAAACACGAACAAGCGTCATTTATATACATAAAACCGTTTTAGATATGCAATTCTTAATCGAAAGATTGGAGTTGTAATTGCGAATGATTTTTAAGAAAAAAGAGCATTTACCTTAGAAAAGCTACTTTAGAACGCCGAAGTGCATTATGGGGGAATCATATTCGATATACCGTTCATCGAACTTTGTTGACCGTTCGGGGGCGAGGTGGAATTGCGGTTGGAATTTGGATATAACTAGAGCTGTCAGCAAGCAGCACCCGTTACGGAAGGGTGCTGAGAGATTCGGCCGAAAGGCCCGAAAGAAAGGTAGGAGGCCATGACGAAAGGTCTGCACGTGCCTTCCGA
>NZ_QRXX01000013.1:0-20960 GCF_003462695.1 Collinsella sp. AF16-8 | reverse complement strand
AAGGCGGGGCCGAGGCCGCCTCGATCAATTTGCGAAAGAATCTTGACGGTACCAAACGCTTACGCGTTTCCTCAGCTCCGCACCCTGTCGGGTTCGAATCCCGGCGTTGGAGAAGAAAAAAGCCCGTCACCACAAGGGTAACGGGCTTTGCATTTCAAATGGTGCCCCCAGCGGGATTCGAACCCGCGATATCCACCTTGAAAGGGTGGCGTCCTTGGCCGCTAGACGATGGGGACAGCGGGAAAGAGTATAGCAGACTTTTTTGCCGGCGCGTATATCGTTGGCAAACTGGAAAACCACCACAAAGGTACCTGTCCCCTTTGTGGTGGTGGGGTGCTAGGGGAGGAGCTTCATGGCGGCGTCGTGGGCGGCGTGCTCGTAGGCGTCGTCGAGGGGTTTGAGCGGCAACAGGGCGGCGGCCTGTGCGTCGCCACGGCGTTCGAGGGCGTGGGCGATGAGCCAGTCGGCGAGCTCGGGGTTCTTGGGCAGTGCCGGCCCGTGTAAGTACGTGCCGATGACTCCCTTGTGGATGAGGCCCTCAAAGCCATCGTCGCCGTTGTTGCCGGTGCCCACGACGACGGACGTTCCGAGCGGCGTCGCCTCTGCGTCGAGCAGGGTGCGGCCGCCGTGGTTCTCGAATCCCACAAAGGGCTCGGGTGCCAGGTCGGTCTTGACGGCGACGTTGCCGATCAGGCGGTCGGAGCCGCGCACTGTCTCGGCGGCAATGACGCCCAGACCCTCGATGCGATCCTCGCCCATATAGTACGAACGGCCGAGCAGCTGATAGCTGCCGCAGATGGCAAGCAGTGAGCCGCCATCCTCAACATAGGCCGCGACCTTGTCTTTTTGGGCGAGCAACTCGTGTGCCACGGCTAGCTGGTCGCGGTCGGAGCCGCCACCCATCATGACGATATCGGCATCGGTCAAATCAAGCGTCTCGCCCATACGGACCTCGTCTACACGCACGGGAATGCCACGCCAGGCGCAGCGGCGCTCGAGCGCGATAACATTGCCGCCGTCACCGTAGAGGTTAAGGGCATCGGGATACAGGTAGACGATGCGCAGGGGACGCGAAAGCTCGACCGGCGCGATGCCGACAGGAAGAGCGCTGCCGTCGGCACGGACTACGGCGCGGGCAGCAACCGTGGCTGCATCGGCACCCTTCAGCCCGTCGAGTTCTTTGACCAGCGGCGGGAAGGCCGTGTAGTTGGCGACGGCGTAGAAGGTGTCATCGGCGGCCTCGTCTGCCACGGCACCGATCGCCTGCGCGATGTCCGAGATAATCGCGGCATCGATGCCGGCGTACTTGAGGCGTACCTGCATGTCGTGCGCACGCGTGCCTCCGGCAAAGGCGACAAGACCCGGCGTGTCGGCGATGCGCTCGAAGTCGACATCGTAGATCCACGAGACATCGTGGCCGTCGGCATCGTTATCGTTTAGGAAGAAGGCGCAGAGCCTGCCACCTGCCGTTTTAATGGACTGGATCTGGCGATCGAAGCCCACGGGATTCTTGGCCAGGTTGGCCTCGACGGTGCGGCCGGCAATATCCCAGCGGCCCATGCGTCCGCCGGCGGGCACGTAGGCATTAAGCGTGGGCTGCAGGTGCGCCGCGTCCACGCCCAGCTCGTGCGCCGCAAAGAAGGCGGCGGCGACGTTATAGACCATGTACAGGCCGTTGTAGCGCGTGGCGATGTGCACGGCGGGCGCGTTGGCCTCAGGTCCAAAGGCCAGGTCAAAGCCGTAGCCGTCGCAGCCGAGCTCAACGCCCGTCACGCGGCGGAGCAGCGCGGGGCGACCCCAGCCGCACGAAGGGCAATGATAGGCGCCCAGCTGTCCGTACTGCACATAGTCGTATTCCAGCGGGGCGTTGCACTGCGAGCAAAAACGCGAGTCGCTAATGCGGTCGGACTCGGTGCCCGTGGCGCCGTCGATGCCAAAGGCGATGCTCGTGTTGGGGACGCGCGCGGCGATCGAGGCGCACAGCGGATCGTCGGCGTTGTAGATGAGCGTTGTCGTCGGAGAGAGCTCCAACGCATGGGCGATGACGTCCTGGGTATGGTCGATCTCGCCGTAGCGGTCCAGCTGGTCGCGGAACAGGTTGAGCAGCACAAAGTAGGTCGGCTTGAGCTTGGGCAGGACGCGCACCGTGTAGAGCTCGTCGCACTCAAAGACGCCTACGCGCTTGCTGCTGGCCGTTCGCTTAAGGTTGCCGCGCGCCTCGAGCAACGCGCCCACCACGCCCGGCTCCATGTTGTTGCCAGCGCGGTTGCACACCACGGTGGCGCCGCTGGCGGCAACGGCGTCGGCGATGAGGTTGGAGGTGGTGGTCTTGCCATTAGTACCGGTGATCACCACGCTGCGGTCGACCAGGCTCGCGAGGTCGCTTAGCAGCTCGGGGTCGATCTTCATGGCGATGCGGCCGGGAAGTACGCCGCCCTGGCGCTTAAGGACGGAGCGCAGCCCCCAGCGGGCGATATCGCTCGAGGTGCAGGCAAGAGATGAGCGGAGATTCATGAAACCGTTCCTAACGTAAACGATATGGTCGGGTCGAGTGCGTCACTAAAAACCGTAGCGGCGCGCAAATTCCTGGGCAAGCTGCGACACGTCTTCGCAGGCATTGGCCCAGGGGGCAAAGTCTGGAGTGTCCGAGATAATGCCGTCCGCTTCCCAAACGGCCTGGTGCGAAAGATCCCAGGGATCGCGTGGCTCGGGCCGGCAGGGAAGGTACGGTGTCTGGTACATGGGATTCAGCAAGAAGAACGCGCCGCCCTCGCAGCGGTTAGCGAACTCACGCAGCGCACGCACCGCCGGACGCATCTTGTTCGTTTTGAACAATAGGATTGTGCGGGCGAGCAGGTACCAAGGAGAGTTCTCGAGTGCATCGGCTCCCGCCTGTTCCTCGAGCTGGTGCGCTAGGGCGAAAAAGCCGTCCTGGTCTTCCAGGCGAGCGAGGGCGAGCAACACGGTGCCGGCAGCTCGGGTGGGATAGCCTTCTGCCTTAAGGACGCGGCGGGCGTAGTTGGCAGCAGCGCGGTAGCGGGCGCTCGCCATGCACAGCTGCGAGATGGCCTCGAGTGTGTGAAGCCACCCGATAAGAGCCGGCTCGCTCACGGTAAGGTCTGCTGCGGTGACACCGTCGGCCAAAACATTATTGGCCCAGTAGTGCGGGGCTTCCATGTCGAACCCGGGCACGCTTTGCTGCAGGTAATCGGCCGTGGTCGCCTCGAGCTTCATCAGGTCGCCCAGGCAGGCGTCAACGGGCGTGTCGGCCAGGATGATGGCGAGCAGCTGCGCGTCGACGGCCAGCGCATCGACGCGGACGATCTTGAGCAGCTCGTCGCGCATGTCGTCGAACAGGCGGTTGCGCGTCTGCTCAAACTCCTCGTCGCTGCCCATGTCCTCGATGCGATGGAGCTCGTCGAGCAGGTGGCGATGAACGCCGGCATAGGACAGCAGTGCCTGGGCATGCTCGGCCTGCGCATACTTTTGAGGATTCGCGCTAATGTCGTTATGGACAAGCTCGCGTGCTGCATCGGTGAGCTCGGGGTGCGACGCCAGATAGGTGCGCTCCAGGTAGGCGGGGATGTAGACGCTCGGATCCATTAGAGGTCCCCTCCCTTAAATGGAAGCCCCTGCTCGGCCGCGCGCAGGATGCGCTCGTCGATCTGGGAACGCACGATGTCGTTGGTGGCGATCCAGGCGGCAAAGCTGGCGTTGTCGGGGGCGCCCAGGCCCTCCTGCAGTACCGGCGTCGCCTCGGACAGCGCAAGGACAAGCTCGTCGGTGGAGCCTGCACCCACGTTGACGCGGGCATAGACGCCATCGGGAAACTCGGTTTGGAAGTAGAGCGCCTCGGCTGCGTGCGGACACGAGCGCGCAAGGATGCGCAGGTAGTGCTCGGCGCCCTCGTAGTCCAGCTCGCGCCAAGCAGCGCTCATCAGCGCGATGAGCGTCCATGGGTCCAAGTCACGCTCCGCATCTTTGGGGCGGCGGCGCAGCGGGGTATTCGCGAGGTACGGCACGGAGTGAGCGGAGCGAAAGCGCTTGAGCTCCTCGGCGGGGTATTCGAGTTTTGCCATGGCGAGCATCGCGGTGTGGCGGACACCAGCGGGGTCGTTGGGCGCAAAGTCCAAGCTGCGATTTGCGGCTTCGAGCGACATGCGATAGCGGCCGCTAATGAGGGCGCGCGATGCCAAGGCGGCAAGCCAGCGCAGATAGGGGCGGCGCGTGAGGTCGCCAGCGGCCTCGCGCTCGTAGGGGTCCTGAGCCGAGGCGATCTTGAGCGCCAGGTCATGCTCGACTTCATCGCACTTGGACACCAGGTACTGTACGTATTCCTCGTTGGATTCGGCGGTGAGCGCCGTCAGCATGCGCTGGGCATCCCAGTTGGCCGGATCGAGCGCGGCTGCCTCGCGGAGCATGTTCTCGGCTGCGGCTTCTTCTTGCTCTGCCTGGGCGTCGTCGGGGATAAAGGGGATGCGGTAGTCGACAGCCTCGACCACCTTGGCAATGAGGTGCCCGGCGCGGTCGCGGTCGTGCACGATGAGCGGTGCAGGGTTGCGGGTGAATTGTTCCATCAGACGCTCTACGGCGGCACCGTCGGTGAGCGGGATATTGTCGCGGCGCAAGGCCTCAAGAACGAGGCGATGGCAATCCTCTTGAATGGGATCGAATGCCATGGGGCCTCCTTTGCTGCGGTTAGGGTTCAAATGTCTCTATATAAGGTTCTAGTTTACCCGCATGTGGCACACCGGGGGTGCCGCACTTGGACTTGCACCTTTGCACCACGAAGACGGATGTCGCACAAATGTCGGCACCTTGGACGACCGAGTGGTATCACGGTGCCGCAAACGGTCGATTTTTGGCGGCGAACGGGGCACATTTTGGAGGAGCACCGTCCTGCCCGGGATATGTGGTCAACCTTGATAAAACGTTTGCCCAGCTTGGGAGTATGAATGCCCCACAAGGGTCTTCAGGGATAGAAAAAACGTTTCATCATTGTCGGCTTTAGGTGAATAACTGACCAACCAGAACGGTAGAATAGTGTTTGTCTGAGCGTTGAGACGTTTAGACATCGCGCATTGTCATCGCCGGCAACGCGCAAAACGGTCCTAACGGAGCCAATCGGGTGCTCCGTTATATACGCAAGTCTAAGAGGGGCTTGTTTAGGAGGCACAGTATGGGACGTTTTACCAATCCTCGCGATCTGTACTTTGGTGAGGGCGCTCGCCACGAGGTGAAGAACCTCAAGGGCAAGAAGGCCATCATCGTTTCTGGCGGCAGCTCTATGCGCCGCGGCGGGTTCCTGCAGGACGTCGAGAACGACCTTAAGGAAGGCGGTTTCGAGGTCAAGCTGTTCGAGGGCGTCGAGTCCGACCCGTCCATCGAGACGGTCATGAAGGGCGCCGAGGCCATGCGCGAGTTCGAGCCCGACTGGATTATCGCCATCGGCGGCGGCTCGCCCATCGATGCCGCTAAGGCCATGTGGGTCTTCTACGAGTATCCCGAGGAGTCCTTCGATAACATCATCCAGCCGTTCAGCTTCCCCGAGCTGCGTCAGAAGGCTCATTTCTGCGCCATCTCCTCTACCTCCGGCACCGCTACCGAGGTCACCGCGTTCTCCGTCATTACCGACTACGCCAAGGGCATCAAGTACCCGCTGGCCGACTTCAACATCACCCCTGATGTCGCCATCGTCGACCCCGAGCTCACCTACACCATGCCCGCCAAGCTGTGCGCCCACACCGGCATGGATGCTCTGACCCACTGCATGGAGGCCTACGTTTCCACCTGCGCCTCTATGTTCACCGACGCCAACGCCCTGCACGGCATCCGCGAGATCGTCGAGTGGCTGCCCAAGTCCTATGCTGGCGACCATGAGGCCCGTCAGCACATGCACGAGGCTCAGTGCATCGCCGGTATCGCCTTCTCCTCGGGCCTGCTCGGCATCGTTCACTCCATGGCTCACAAGACCGGTGCTGCCTTCGAGAACGGCCACATCATCCACGGTGCCGCTAACGCCATGTACCTGGGCAAGGTAATCCAGTGGAACTCCAAGGACCCGCGTGCTGCTGAGCGTTACGCTTACGTGGCCAAGGAGATCCTGCACCTTCCCGGCGAGACCAACGAGGAGCTCATCGCTGCGCTCGTCCAGAAGATTCGCGATCTCAACGACCAGCTCAACATTCCGCAGTCCATCAAGGATTACGCGAATGGTGGCGTGAAGGTCGACGCCGAGAACCCGCAGATGGTTTCCGAGGAGGAGTTCCTCGCCAAGCTGCCCGAGATCGCTGCGAACGCCGAGACCGACGCCTGCACGCCCGAGAACCCGCGTGAGACCAAGGCTGCCGACTTCGAGAAGATCCTCAAGGCCTGCTACTACGACACCGACATCGATTTCTAATCGACTCTTGTTATCGTAACGAGGGGCTCCGCACGTATCTGTACGGAGCCCCTTTCTTTTTTCTTTTAGAGAATGGGATAGTTATGGCTGCAATTTTCAATAGCCCCAGCAAGTACATCCAGGGTCCGGACGAGCTCGCCAAGCTCGGCTCCTATGTCGAGCCGCTCGGCGCTAAGGCCCTCGTCATCGTGACGCCTTCGGGCAAGAAGCGCGTCGGTGCCAAGATCGAGGGTGGTTTTGCCGAGGCTAAGGCCGAGTTGCTGTTTGAGGACTTTAACGGCGAGTGCTCCAAGAGCGAGGTCGATCGCCTGGTTGCGCTCGCGCGCGACAACGGCTGCGACATCATCGTCGGCGTCGGTGGCGGCAAGATCCTCGACACCGCCAAGGCCGTCGCCTACTACCTGGAGTCCCCGGTCATCATTTGCCCCACCATCGCTTCGACCGATGCCCCGTGCTCGGCGCTCTCCGTGCTCTATACCGATGACGGCCAGTTCGATAAGTACCTGTTCCTTAAGGCGAACCCCAATATCGTTCTTATGGATACGACGGTTATCGCGGCGAGCCCGGTACGCCTGACGGTGGCAGGTATGGGCGATGCGCTCGCAACCTACTTTGAGGCCCAGGCGACGCACGATGCCGACGGTGGCACCTGCGCTGGTGGCAAAGGCGGCATGGCCGGTCTGGCGCTTGCCAAGCTCTGCTACGAGACGCTTATGGCCGATGGCGTCAAGGCCAAGGTCGCGCTGGAGAAGGGTGCGCTCACGCCTGCCGTCGAGCATATCATCGAGGCCAATACGCTGCTTTCGGGCATTGGCTTTGAGAGCTCGGGCCTTGCTGCTGCTCATGCCATCCACAATGGCCTGACGATGCTGCCCGAGTGCCACGGCATGTATCACGGCGAGAAGGTCGCCTTTGGCACCATCGTTCAGCTGGTACTCGAGGATGCTCCGACTGAGAAACTCGAGGAAGTCTTGGGCTTCTGCATTGAGCTGGGCCTGCCGGTCACGATGAAGGAACTTGGCGTTGCCGAGCTTACGCGCGAGCAGGCCATGATTGTTGCCGAGGCCGCCTGCGCGCCCGATGACACCATGTGCAACATGCCGTTTGAGGTGACGCCCGAGATGGTCGCAAACGCCATCCTGGGTGCCGACGCGCTGGGTCACTACTACCTTATGGATGAGTAAATCAAGCTAAGGAAGGGGCAAAGCCAGCAGACGGCTTTGCCCCTTTTTGCTATGGTGCAAACCAACCTGACCCCATCGCACCAAGTTGGTGCAAAGGGGTCAGGTTACTTTGCACCAATCGTTGTTTGATGAAGGGCGGATTCTCGTATGGCGCTTCCTATGGTTTACGGCGGTCCCGGTCGGTATGTTCAGGGGCCGGGCGAACTTTCGCGTCAGGGCAGGTATTTGTCATGGTTGGGCTGCGCTGCCTATGTCTTGTTTGACCAGGGCACCGAGGATCGGCTGTGCAGGCAGATTGTCGATGGATTTCTGGACGACGATCTAAGCGAGCCGTTCTTTAAAATTTACAACGGTCCGTGTACGGAAGAGGCTGTTGCCGAAATGGCTAAGGAAGCCCAGGCTGAGTATTGCGACATGGTGGTGGGTATTGGCGGTGGCAAGATGCTCGATATCGCCAAGGCAGTAGCGTTTTATGCCGAGTTGCCGTTGTGCGTATGTCCCACGGCGGCCTCAATGGATGGTCCGTGCAGCGCGATTTCGGTGCTGTATCACGAGGATGGGTCGTTCGACCGCTACCTGATGCTCGAGAAGAATCCAGATCTGGTCGTGGTCGATACCAACGTGGTCGCAGCGGCCCCACTGCGTATGACGGTCGCTGGTATGGGCGATGCGCTGGCAACGTACTTCGAGGCGCGTTCGTGCGCCGCGGCGCACGGCGCCAACGAGCACGGTGGCGCGCCGGGGCACTTGGCTCTGGTTGCGGCTCGTGCCTGCTACGACACACTTATGGAGTGCGGTGTCGCTGCCAAGCGCGATCTCAAAAAGGGGCGTACGTCGCCAGCGGTTGAACGCCTGATCGAGTGCAATATTTTGCTCTCGGGTGTCGGCTTTGAGAGTGGCGGCTTGGCGTTGGCGCATGCCATCGCCAACGGGCTGACGATTCTGCCCGAGTGCAAGGCCATGCATGGTGAGGCCGTGGCATTTGGTCTGGTGGTGCAGCTGCGCCTGGAGCGTGCACCCGAGCTTGATCAGGTGCTCGAGTTTTGCCAGCGCGTCGGTCTGCCGACGACGCTTGAGGAGCTGGGGCTTGATGAGATTACCGATGCCGATTTGCTGAGCGTTGCTGACGCAACTTTTAAGAACGAGCGCAACATGGCCAACGAACAGACAAAGGTGACCAGGCAAAAGCTCGTGCAGCTCATGTGCGAGGCATAGTTTGGCGCTTGATTGGCCTTGTGCAATCGAGGCGGCGATAGGCCATGGGCTATTTGCCGCAAAGATGCTCCGCGTGTAATTTGCCCGAGGCGTGGGCCGATAGCGTATCATTATCTCTTGCTTGTTTGCACTGCTCAGGGAGGGGCCGCGCATGGCGCAGGAACACGATCTGTTTGATGACATTATCGAGATCAGCAAGGGTTTCGACTTTCTTAAAAACCCGCTTGGCGGTGTGACCGATGCGCTCGATCCGTCGGCGCCGCAGTGGAATCCTGCTGACTACAAGGAGCGTCCGCGCGGCAACACCATTCCGTGCTTGACCTGCAAAAACGAAAAGAGTGGCTGCACCGCGTGCATGGACGTGTGCCCGGTCAACGCCATCGAGGTCGAGGAAGATGCCATCGAGATCCTCGATTCCTGTCGCAAGTGTGGCCTGTGCGCCGCTGCCTGTCCGACTGAGGCGATCATCTCGCCGCGCCTGGCGCCCAAAAACCTGTATGACGACATTGTCTCGGCGGCTACAAGTCACGAGACCGCCTACGTTACCTGCACGCGCGCCCTTAAGCGCATGCCGCGCGAGAACGAGGTCGTCGTTGCCTGCGTGGGCGATATTACAGCCGAGACCTGGTTCTCGGTGCTGGCCGACTATCCCAACGTGAGTGTGTATCTGCCGCTGGGCGTGTGCGATAAATGCCGCAACACCGGTGGCGAGGACATGCTGGGCGAGGCGATTGCGAAGGCCGAGGAATGGGCTGGTACGGGTATGGGCCTGGAGGTCGACCCCAAGAGCCTCAAATGCCATAAGCGCCGCGAGTACGAGCGCAAGGAATACATGGAAAAGATCGCCCGTACCACGGGCCTGACCGTGACCAAACTCAATCCGGCGACGGCGGCACTGGCTTCGGTGACGCAGAAGCTCAAAGCCCATCGCCATCAGATCACCCAGCTGGAGCGCACGCTCAACACCATGTGCGGCACCACGACGACCAAGCGTCGCCGTTCGCTCACCCATGGGCGCCAGCTGGTGCTCTCGACGCTGCAAAACCACCCCGAGCTTGCCCAGAACATGCAGGTGAGCACGCCGGAGTGCGATTTTGACAAGTGCACGTCGTGCGGCGAGTGCGTTAACGCGTGTCCCACGTCCGCCTGCGATTTGGTGGGAAGCGGTCGCTTTGCACTGGAGTCCACGTATTGTTTGGGTTGCGGAGCCTGCGTCAAGGTTTGTCCCGAACATGCGCTCAAGCTGGTCGAACACGATGCGTCCAATCTGGTCGTCGCCGATCCCGAGGCCGAGGAAAAGGCCGCCCAGAAGGCGAAGGCTCACGAGGAGGCCGAGAAGGTCAAGGCCGAGGCAAAGGCCAAGCTCGATAAGATGCTCGATCAGGTGGAAAAGCTCGCAGACTAGTCAGCGACCCCTATCTCTGCTTCATTTGCGCCGCCGTGGCGTCCGGGTTCGCCTGGATGCTGCGGCGGCGCTATACTTATGCAGTTTGAAGTACCTGTATCAAAAGGAGCTGTCGTGTCCCTTTCCATCGGTATCGTGGGCCTGCCCAACGTGGGCAAGTCGACGCTGTTCACCGCGCTTACCAAAAAGACCGGCCTTGCCGCCAACTACCCGTTCGCCACGATCGACCCCAACGTGGGTATCGTCGATGTGCCCGATAGCCGCCTGCAAAAGCTCGCCGACATCGTCAACCCGGGTCGCATTGTGCCGGCTACGGTCGAGTTCGTCGACATCGCAGGTCTGGTGAAGGGCGCTAACGAGGGCGAGGGTCTGGGCAACCAGTTCTTGGCAAACATCCGCGAGACCGACGCCATCTGCGAGGTCGTGCGCTACTTTAAGGACCCCAACGTCATGCGTGAGGTGGGCCGCACCGGCGAGTTCGTCGATCCCGCCGGCGATGCCGACACCATCATGACCGAGCTCATCCTGGCCGACATGGGCACGCTCGAGAAGCAGCTGCCCAAGCTCGAGAAGGAGGCCAAGCGCGACAAGGAGCTCATGCCCAAGTTTGAGGTCGCCAAGCGTCTGCTTGCCTGGCTCAACGAGGGCAAGCGCGCCGCATCCATGGAGATGACTGACGAGGAGCGCGCCGCCGCCAAGGGCCTGTTCCTGCTCACCATGAAGCCCATCCTGTATGTGGCCAACGTGGACGAGGATATGCTCAACGAGGACCTGGCGCCCATCGATGGCGTCAAGCCGCTGCCGATCTGCGCCAAGATTGAGGCCGAGCTTTCCGAGCTCGATCCCGAGGACGCTGCCGACTACCTGGAGAGCCTGGGCCTGGAGCAGCCCGGCCTGGACGTGCTCGCGCAGGCCGCCTACAAGCTGCTTGGCCTGCAGTCGTTCTTTACGGCTGGTGAGATGGAGGTCAAGGCCTGGACGGTTCGTCAGGGCGCAACCGCTCCGCAGGCCGCCGGCGTCATCCACACCGACTTTGAGCGCGGCTTTATTAAGGCCGAGGTCATTGGCTACGACGATTACATCGAGCTCGGTGGCGAGCAGGGCGCCAAGGCCGCCGGCAAGCTGCGTATCGAGGGCAAAGAGTATGTCATGGCCGATGGCGACGTCGTGCACTTCCGCTTTAACGTGTAAGGACGACGCATATGTTTAAATATGGCAAAAAAGCTGGCTACATGGGTATTGCGTTGCTCGTACTTGCGGTGATTCCGCTGGTGGTTGCAGCGTGTGTTATCCCCAACATTGGTCCCGAGGTGGCAACGAAGTTTAACGCGGCCGGTGAGGTGACGCGCTGGGGCAAGAGCTACGAGCTGCTGGCACTGCCGGTGCTCAACCTGCTGCTGAGCGTGGCGACGTACTTTACGGCAGGACGTCAGGCTAAAAACAATGATGACTCCGCCGCCATGGCGCGCATCGTGTGCGAGCGCTACCTGCGAAACGGCTGCATCACGGGTGTGTTCCTCAATGTAATCAACGTCTACTTTATGTACTCGGCTATTACCGGAACAGGCTTTGGCTTTGGTTTCTAGCCTGTCCTTTTAGGCAACGAGCCTGCACGCATATTCAATGGCTGTTGCGAGGCCGCCGCTCGATCGTGGTTTAAAGACCATATCGGCGGCGGCCTCGTTTTCGTATCCGGAGCCGCGGAGGGCGAGTGCGATACCGGCTTCTAAAAGGAGCGGCAGGCCGCGTTGGCTGGTTGCGATTACGGCAGCCTGATTGAGCGAGCAGCTGTGCGCTTGGCATTGGATGGCAAGTTCGCCTTGCGCCGGGCAAGGGACCAGAACGGCGGCGACGCGACTTGATAGTAATGCAAATGCTGTGCGCTCATCGGGCGAAAGGCATTCGGCTTCAACGACGACGAGCTTGGGCGGTGCGCTGTTTGTGCGAAGCGTGGCTCGGTACATGCGGACCGAAGAACCCGACATAGAAAACTCCTGTGTATTCGGCAAAACGTAAACTATAGTTTACGTTTTTGTTCAGCTCCATTTCAAACTCGGCTGCATGGACGAACGTGCGAAACAGATTCTTGGCAGGCGGGTCGAAGAGACACGCAGGGACCTTGGTATCTCCAAGGTTGATTTTTGTGTGGCGACAGGAATCAGCCGACCCTACCTCGACCGAATCGAAGATGGGACGGCAAATTTCACGCTCAAGGTTCTATTTAAGATCGCGCCCGCACTCGGCATGACGGTGTCAGAGCTTCTCGAGGGGATCGAATAGGGGATACCCGTCGACAACTGAATTACGCCATCGGGATGCGGTCGTGGTTGACTTGGCTGTAGAACAGGCGCTGAATCTCGGCCGCATCACGTGACTGGCCGAGTGCCCACATGGTTTTGGCCACGAGCGTCTCGGTGGTCATGTCGTCGCCGCGCAAAATGCCCGGATGATCGGCGTAGGCACGGCCGACCTCATAAACACCCAGGTCAAGGCCCTCTTCGGGGACCTGCGTGGTCATAACGACAGTGCGACCCGAATCGACCCAGCGGAAAATTGCCTCTTGGAACGACTCGCCCGACTCACCAAACTCGGGGATACCGCCAATGCCAAAGGTCTCCAGAATCACAGCGTCGTAGCTATCGGCAAGAGCGTCCAGGATACCCGGGTTCACGCCGGGTGTCAGCTTAAGGGCAAATACGCGCGGGTCGATGCTGTCGTAGAAGCGAACCGGGTTCTCGTCCTGGTGAGTGCCGTGGAGTCCGTTGCGAACGATGCGGTCGTTGCGGATATAGGCAATGGGCGGATAGTTGACGCTGATGAACGCGTTAAAGCTCATGGTGCGCTGCTTGCGGGCGCGCGTGCCGGCAATGGCTACGCCGCCAAAGACAATCGAGACGTCGTGCGAATGCTCGTCGAGCGCATAGAGCAGGCTCTGGTACAGGTTGAGCTTGGCGTCGGTAAAGGGATTGCCCATGGGCTTTTGCGAGCCGGTGAGTACGATGGGCTTGGGGCTGTCCTGAATCAGATAGGAAAGCGCCGCCGCGGTGTAGCTCATGGTGTCGGTGCCGTGCAGAATCACGAAGCCGTCGTGGTCGGCATAACCCTCGACGATGACGTCGCGGATACGCATCCAGTCGCTCGGACGCATATTGGTGCTGTCGATGTTCATGGGCTGCACGACGTCGAGCTCGCAGAGGCCCGAGATCTCGGGGACGCTCTGGGCGAGCTCCTCACCGGTCAGGGCGGGGGAGAGGCCGTTGCCGTCCTCGGTCGATGCGATGGTGCCGCCCGTGGCGATGAGAAGGATGCGCTTCATGCTGGTATTCCTATCGTATTTGCCGCCGCAGAGGCGGAGTCGTTCGGCAGTATTGTGGCACAGGGCGTCCAATGTTCAAACGTATTACATCATCTGTAACGTTTGGTAACACTTCAATTGCCGTCAAATAGGCCCCGGTCGTGCGTTTGCCGTGCGCTGATGGCTGCGAGGGACGAGAAACCCCATATAACGTGTACACTATGTAAGCTGTTTTCGTTTATTCGCGCGGGTGGGCACAGGCTCCCCGCCAACAAGAGGGGGAAACCATGGATCAAAAGGCTTCCGCAAAGGTCCTCGTACTCGACTTTGGTGCGCAGTACGGTCAGCTCATTGCCCGTCGCGTCCGCGACCTCAACGTGTATTCCGAGATCGTTCCCTGCGACATCTCGGCCGATGAGATTCGCGAAATGAACGCCTCTGCGCTCATCCTCTCTGGCGGCCCGGCTTCTGTGTATGCCGAGGACGCTCCGTCCATCGATCCCGCCATCTTTGACCTGGGCCTTCCCGTTCTGGGCTTTTGCTACGGCCATCAGATCACGGCCGTGACGCTCGGCGGCAAGGTCGGTCACTCCGAGGTGGGCGAATACGGCCGCGCCACCATCACGCGTACGGCCGGCGCCAAGCTCTTTAACTCCACGCCTATGGAGCAGACCGTGTGGATGAGCCACCGCGACGCCGTGTCCGAGGTGCCCGAGGGCTTTACCGTTACCGCCAGCACCGACGTGTGCCCGGTTGCCGCCATGGAGTGCGTCGAGCGCAAGATCTTCACCACGCAGTTCCACCCCGAGGTCAAGCACTCCGAGTACGGTCAGCAGCTGCTGAGCAACTTTCTGTTTGAGATCTGCGGCCTGGAGCCCAACTGGAGCATGGATAACCTGGTCGAGACCATGACAGCCGAGTTCCGCGAGAAGGTCGGCGACGACCGCGTGATTCTGGCCCTGTCCGGCGGCGTCGACTCCTCCGTCGTGGCTGCGCTGGGCGCTCGCGCCGTGGGCAAGCAGATGACCTGCGTGTTCATCAACCACGGCCTGCTGCGCAAGGGCGAGCCCGAGCAGGTGGAGGAGGTCTTCACCAAGCAGTTTGACGTCGACTTTATCCACGTCCACGCCGAGGACCGTTATGCCGAGCTTCTGGCCGGCGTGACCGAGCCCGAGGAGAAGCGCCGCATCATCGGTACGCAGTTCTGGAAAGAGTTCTTCGCCGTGGCGCAGCAGCTCGAGACCGATGGCAAGCCGGTCAAGTACTTGGCTCAGGGCACCATCTACCCCGACATCATTGAGTCCGGCGCTCGCAAGACGGGCGGCAAGACGGCTACCATCAAGAGCCATCACAATCTGATCCCGTTCCCCGAGGGCGTGCACTTCGACCTTATTGAGCCGCTCGACCACTTCTTTAAGGACGAGGTCCGCGCGCTTGGTCTGGCGCTCGGTCTGCCGGGTCATATCGTGTTCCGCCAGCCTTTCCCGGGCCCGGGTCTGGCCATCCGCATCATCGGTGCGGTCGACAAGGAGAAGCTCGAGATCCTCAAGAATGCCGACGCCATCGTGCGCGAGGAGCTCGACGCCTATAACCAGCGTCTGTTTGAGCAGACCGGCGAGCGCAACTCCGAGCATAGCTGCTGGCAGTATTTCGCCGTCCTGCCCGACATTAAGTCCGTCGGCGTTATGGGCGACGAGCGCACCTACCAGCGCCCAATTATCCTGCGTGCCGTCGAGTCCAGCGATGCCATGACCGCCGACTGGGCCAAGCTGCCCTACGACGTCCTGGCCCGCATCTCCGGCCGCATCGTGGCCGAGGTTCCCGGCGCCAACCGCGTGTGCTACGACATCACGTCCAAGCCGCCCGCGACGATTGAGTGGGAATAGAACATACGTTCGATAAAATAATATAGTATCAGATAGCGGGCACGGTTTCAATTGAATCCGTGCCCGCTGCTGTATGCGTGTCCTTGCACGCCCAATATGCGCCGTAAAAGCCGTCTTCTTCGACGTCAAAGTGAATGCGCTTCGTTTTCGCCTCTCAAAATCTTATTTTCACGATTTGCATTTTCATCCCGTTGTCACCGACCCTTGCGAGAAACCGGAAAAAGCAGCTGACAGAAGAGTCTCTCAAATCGTTGTAGCCCAGCATATAGCCGCGACTTGTGACCTGCAGACGGCTGTCCCACGTGCCGATTTCCTTGGCGGCATCCGAAACCGCAAAATATGCCCCCACATCCTTGATTTTTGCAGTCTTAAGCCATGTTTTTGCGATCATCTTTACCGCCGTCCGATTGGCAGCATCAAAGACCAGCACACTGCCGGGGAAAGCGTCCGCCATCCCCCGCACCAGTTCCCGGACCTGCTGGGTCAGAAAGTAATAGAACACCCCGGAGGCAAAGAACACCGCCCCGCGGGAGGCATCGATTTTGCTAAACCATGCGGTGTCTTTCAGGTCGCAGGGGATATTTTGTTCTCGATCCCCGGCGGGCAGTAGCTGCTGCCGCAAGGCAATCACATCCGGGAAGTCCAGATTGTAGATCTTGCATCTACCGTTGTCGCAGGTTCTGCCGGTGTTGTCCAGCCCGCAGCCCAGATTGACCACCGCCGCATTGGGGTGGCCTTTCAGGTAATCCCGCACCTCGAAAGCAAGATCACTCTGCCGTGTGGCCACCTCCAGCGCACCAAAGCGCTGTATCAGGCTGCGGGAGTTTTTCTCTGCCTCTGAAAAGTCGTAGTCGATCTGGTCGAGCAGACGAACCGCTGTTTCATCCCTGTAAAGGTTCGGGTACAACTCCGTACACAGCTTCCGGGAATACAGCGGGAGGATCAGCGTCTCCTGCACGGTGTTTTTCTCAATTTTACATTTCATAGGTTTCTTCCTCAGTGAATAAAAACTGTCATAATTGCCGCCAGCATAGCCGCTATGACCGTCATGCCTATCGCCATGTGCAGGATGGATGCAAAAATGCCCGTGCTTGATACCCCTACTTCCGCGCCGTGACGCAGAGCCACTTTTTCTTTTTGTGTATCTGCACCTCGTGAAAACCCGCCTGCTCCAGACATGCCTTTAATTCAATGTCCTTGTAGATGGTCATGCCGCCGATGATCTGCGTCCACCTCTCGTCCTTGTCCGTATCGCCATTGCTCTCGTTGCAGATAAGAATTGTCCCGCCTGGCTTCAGCGTCCGCCAGACCTCACGGAAGCATCGGGGCAAATCAGGCCAAAAATAGACGGTCTCAAAGGCCGTGGCGGCATCGAAGTAGCTATCCTCAAACACCATATCCGCCACACTGCCTTGCAGAGCGGCGCAACGCCCCTCCTGAATTGCAATTCGGTTGAGCTTTCTAGTCTTCTCCACGCTGACGGGCGAATAGTCGACGCCCTTGACGACGCCATGCGGGCATTTTTTCAGCAGCCGTTTTATGTTCGCCCCGCCGCCGCAGCCGCAATCCAGCACCTTGGCATTTGGCGCAAGTCGTAGAAATCGAAGTCCCCACCGCGCCACAGGGCTGTGGCCCAGATTCATCATGGCAACCATAAGTTTTCCGCCGAGGCCCACGGGCTTGCGGGTGTTTTCAAAGAACGACATCTGGCCCCTCCGATTTCGTGCATTCCGCATAGGTCAATGGGAACGAGGCCTTCAGCACCGCGCTTTTCTGCACCGCCCAGCCGTTTTGACGCAGGAAACGCAGGTATTCCTCGCTTGTCCACCTGCTGTGGAGGGGGAATCCCGCCATACTCATGAAAAAGGCTTTTGCCTTGCCGGAAACCGAGTTCCCCGCGTGGGTGAAGGTTGGCGCGATGAGCACGCCGTCGTCCTTCAGTACCCGCCTGATTTCTTGCAGTGCCTTTTCCGGATGCGGCACTATGTGAAGCGCGTTGGACGCGATCACCACTTCGAAGGACTTCTGTGCATAGGGCAGGCGGAACATATCTTGTACGGAAAAGTGCAGCTTTGCGGATTGATTGTCCCGCTTTGCTTCAAGGATCATCTGTGCAGAAGCGTCCGTAGCCTCGATGTGCACCGCCGCATCCACGATGCTCTTTGCGATAAGCCCCGTGCCGGTGGCAACCTCCAGTACGGTTTTTGCTTTCACCACCGGCCTGATCAGCTCATACATCTTCTCATACGCCGCCCGGTCCTTTCGCATGAAACGGTCGTACCGACCGGCATTCTTGTCCCAGAAGCCCTTGCGTTCGTGCATGGCTATCGCCCCCCAAACAGTTAGAGCAATCTAACTATAACACACGAATCATGCAGTAAGATAAGGCTAACCTTATTTCTTGGCCAAGACGCATCTCTTCGGTTTTGCTTATAACGGTGTGAGTCAGATACTAAGCTGGAGCTGAAGAAGGAGCTTGGCGGACAGGTAGGTCGATACCGGTTCCCGGAACGGTGATCCAGCCAATTACACCAGGGCTCTAGTCATGCAGGTAAACCCAATCCATGACGGGAAATAGGTCCTTTTCTCTAGCTCGACGTCTTTCGGAGCTTGACGATTTGGACTGATGGAGGTGAGAAGTCCCTCACTGCGCCAATACCAGAAGATTGCGCTATAGACATCTCTCCGACCCTTTGAATCACCCCTTTTCACGCCACCCGCTACGAACCCCGGCGGAAACTAGGGAGTGATTAAAAAGGCGACCTGCGGTTTTGCGAATCAATTGAGTCATTCACAAAATCGCGAATTAAGGGCCTGATTCGCCCAAATTGCGCACGAATTGGCCCTTAGGCGGTACGACGCGACACGCATCGACAACACTCGGCCTGGATTAGTCACTGAGCGGGAATAGCGGGAACTGGCTTTTGAACTCGCGTTTTGATACCGTCGAGTACCGCCTGATGCTGTTTCGGCGCCGCCATAGAGTAAAGCCACCAGCGAAATAACGGGAATAAAAGCCTCCGGACCCTCTGGTTCGGAGGCTATCTTTTTGCATATCTGCCTAAAACGACTCCTTGCCAAAGCCCCTTGAGCATCGGGCGGCATTATTGAGTGTGGGCGTTATCGTAGGTATTTTTGATTTCTTCTGGCAAATTATCGGGAATCAGCGCCTTCACTCTATCCTCGTTGCCATCTTGGATTGCCTGCTCGTAGTACCAGCATTTGAACTTCAGCATGTCGAGCGCGCGGTTCATGTTCACGATCTCCGACTCCATGTGGGCCTTGCGCTCCTCGAACATGGCCTTGCGTTTGGGGTATGTTGAGGGACCCTCTGCGCACCATTCCATGAACAGCCGGATGTCCTTGATCTCCATTCCAGCCTTCTTTAGGCATTCGATGACCCGAAGCGCTTCGAGTTCCGTATCGCTGAATCGGCGAATGCCGGATGCCCGCTCCAGCCCCGGGAACAATCCCTGCTTGTCGTAATATCGCAGCGTTGAAGCGGGCAAACCGAACATTTCCGCCACCTGTCCGATTGTGTACATGGCTCCTCCGAAACAATGTCGAATTCATTCCTTGACCTAAAGTCAGGTTTAGGTATTACCTTCATTCTCGTCAATGTAAATCGGGAGCGCAAGGGGTATTCCGTAATGGGCAAAACGGTTTTGATAGTTTCTTCAAGTCCACGAAAGAATGGCAATTCCGAGACGCTGGCGGAGGCTTTCGCCAACGGCGCGCGGGAGGCAGGTCACAGCGTTGAGACCGTGCGTCTGCGCGAGAAGCAAATGGGCTTCTGCAGGGGCTGCCTTGCCTGCTTAAAGTTGGGGCGTTGCGTCATCCAAGACGATGCCGTGGAAATTGCCGCCAAAATGCACGATGCGGATGTGCTGGTGTTTGCAACGCCCGTCTACTACTACAGCGTCTGCGGCCAGCTCAAAACCATGCTGGACCGCGCTAACCCGCTTTTTGGCTCCGATTATGCATTCACCGAGGCATATCTGTTGGCGACGGCGGCGGAGAACGGGCGCTCGACCTTCGACGGGGCGAAAAAGGCGATGCAGGGATGGGTTGACTGTTTCTCCCGCTGCACGCTCGCTGGAACGGTTTTCGCCGGCGGCGTGAACGGCGTGGGCGAAATCGCCGGGCATCCCGCTCTGGAGCAGGCGCGGCGAATGGGCATGGGAATCTAGCCGGGCTGTTTGGCCGCGCGGAAACAGATTTGTGCCAAAACTATCGACAGGAGGAAATCGATCATGGCAGTTAAACAGACGGCAGGCAGAGACGCCCTGGGGGAGTTCGCTCCCAAATTCGCACAGCTCAACGACGACGTGCTGTTCGGCGAGGTGTGGAGCCGAGAGAGTGAGCTCTCCCTGCGCGACCGCAGCGTGGTGACGGTGGTTGCCCTGATGTCGCAGGGGCTGACGGACTCTTCGTTCAAATATCACCTGATGTCCGCAAAGAACAATGGAGTGACCAGGACGGAGATAGCGGAAATCCTTACGCACGCGGCGTTTTATGCGGGTTGGCCCAAGGCGTGGGCTGCCTTCCGCATGGCGAAGGAGGTCTGGGCGGCCGACGATGCCGCCGACGCAAGGGCTCAGCACCAAAACGAGATGGTTTTCCCCATCGGTGCCCCCAACGACGCCTTCGCGAAGTACTTTATCGGGCAAAGCTACCTCGCGCCCCTTTCCACCGAGCAGGTCGGTGTCCACAACGTGACGTTCGAGCCCGGCTGCCGCAACAACTGGCACGTCCATCACGCCAAAAGCGGCGGTGGGCAGATCCTCGTCTGCGTGGCTGGTCGAGGGTTTTACCAGGAGTGGGGAAAGCCGGCACAGGAGCTGCGCCCCGGCGACGTGGTCAACATCGCCCCGGGGGTGAAGCACTGGCACGGCGCCGCGCCCGACAGCTGGTTCTCGCATCTCGCGTTGGAGGTTCCGGGCGAGGAGACCTCCAACGAGTGGCTGGAGCCCGTGGGCGACGATGCATACCTTAAAGCGACCAACAAGGAGGCTTAAGCACCGTCGCCCGTCCGCGCCACCGAGAGCAGGGCGCCCAAATCGGCCTGGATCGCCCCTGCCTTGCTTCCAAGCTGCAACGGAGCCGAGCCGTTCGAGATGTTGACGCTCAACAGGTGCGCATCCGGCAGCTTCGCGGTCATGCTCCAGAACGGGAGCGTGATGATGCCGGGGGTCATCTCGCCCACGCCGAGCTCCAGCAACAGCACGCGGCGATCGCTGCGCTCGCGCACGAAGCGCTCGTATCGTCCGAGGCTCTCGCGCCAGGCCGCACCCTGCAGAAACGTGTCGTCGCGCACCCACGGCACAAGCTGCCAGCCGCAGTGCGGGCATCGGGGGACATCCTCGCTGAGGACCTCGAACCCCGCCATGCCCGCGAGCATGCGCTCGACGTAGGGGCTCGCGTCGAAGAGCTCGTCACAGCATGGCTGCTTGCACTGAAGGTGCGCGAAGCTTCCCTGATAGTTACAGGTTCTCTCGTCGGGAAACGTCTTCTCGGCCTGGGTGTCCACATTGGTGCTCAGGATGAAGTAGTCCTTATGGCCGATGAGGGA
>NZ_QRXX01000012.1:0-35108 GCF_003462695.1 Collinsella sp. AF16-8 | reverse complement strand
CGCTGACCGGTGGACGGCACCGAGCCGTACGCTTGACTTGAAGAAGGGGGAGGCCTCGCGGCCTCCCCCTTTTTTGCGTTTACGGGGTGTAAATGACTCAATTACACCAGACGATCTTGTTGTTTTTGGTATTGAGCCTTTATTTAAAGAAAATAAATCGTATAACAAGGGCAACTGCTATGGCCGCAATGATCAAAAGCAGAATTGTCAGCTGATGCTGCTTGCGTCGTTTACTTGACGAAACGAAGATTGATTTTCCCTGTTTTGGCGTTTCGAGATAGCGAGCCGAATGCGTCAAGGTTTGCTTGGGTCGAGGCCCTCTTTGTTGATGAGCGGCGGATGCTTTCATCGGCTCATCGCTAGCTGCGCTGTTTTTAGATAATGGTGCGTCTTTCAGATATACAGGGTCTCCCGAGGCAACGCCCATATGTTTACGTCCCGTTTGGGCATCCTCGAGCGTTTGATATCGATTTCTCGTCACATAATCGGGCTCAGGATCATTAATGGGCTCTTGCGAGATGTGGGGGCGATGGAACCGTGGCGGCTGCGTAGAAGTATCTTCGCCCTGCGTCGGCATAAACATATTGTTCTGGTTTTGGTCGTCCATGATGCCCTTTAGCTCGTTACCAACAACGTGTACGCGCTCATTGTAAGCCCCTTGTTATTTGTAGCTGCGAACATACTTCTTATTTAAGCTCTGGTTCAAAGAACCTTAACCTTACTAAGACCTGAGTCATACACACTTAGATATGCTTATAGTACTGGACTCAAAAAACTTTATAGTCGATGTATATATGAGCACTGGGTGGGCATATATAAGAGCGTCAAAAGAAGTCCCAGTCACCTAGAAGATGGCTCGGCAGTCCTTAAAAGGAGTGGTAAACATGGCAAGCATGGTTCCTTATCGTTCGGTTTTTGGCGTTCGTCCTTCTGCTAGCTCGCTGTTCGATCTGTTTGATGATATGACCGACCTTGCAAACAACTCGATTGCCTCCAAGGCGTTCCCCGTTGACGTTGAGGACAAGGGCGATGGCTACGAGGTCAAGGCATATCTGACCGGTGTCGCCAAGGATGACATCGACGTTGAGCTCAATGAGGGTCGCCTGTCCATCAGCGTGAACGTCGAGGAGAGCGCCGAAAACGAGGGTAAGAACTTCCTCCAGAAGGAGTTCGGCTCGTACAGTGCGACGCGCGGCGTGTATCTGAAGGACGCTTCGAGCGAGGGCCTTTCGGCTAAGTATGCTGACGGCATCCTGACCGTTACGGTTCCCAAGATTGTCGAGAAGAAGAACGTCACGAAGATCTCTATCGACTAACGATGGCTCTGCTTCAATCGAGAGTATGAGTTAAGGGGGCTGGGAAGTGATTCCCAGCCCCCTTTTGTTGTCTTGAGGGGCTATTGAATGGTTGTCGGTTGATACTGGCTTGCAGGGCGTATCGAGAGCTTCCGTGGCCCTTGAAGACGGGTGGCAGAACTGCCGAGTTCATCATCGAGACTTGCATCAAGCGCGTTGGCATAGCTTTTGACGGTAAGGCTTGGACGATTATTGTCCTGGCTGATATGCATGGCGATGAGCTGTTCGGTGCGATCGGTAACAAGTTCGCGCGCGGCTTCGGCGGCCTGGTTGTTGGAGAGGTGCCCCTTTGTGGACAGGATGCGCTCCTGAAGAAAGCGGGGGTACGCTCCTTCGCGCAACATAGTTACATCGTGGTTACTTTCGAGCGCGAGAACTCGACAGTCTTTGAGGATGCCTATGGCCTTGCTCGATAACTCTCCGGTGTCGGTGGCAAACCCAATGGAATCATCGAGAGCATTAAATCGATAGCCGACAGGATTGATGACATCGTGCGATGTTGAGTAGGTTTGCACGTGGATGCCGGCAATGGGGAGCGTGTCGCCGGGGTCAAATTCCTCTACGGGCAGGTGCGCGAGGTTTTCTTTGCATGAAAGGGTGTCCCTGCTGGCAAAGAGGGGACCATGCCAGTGCTTGCACCATACATCGAGCCCCTTGATATGGTCACCATGCTCATGGGTGATTACAAGAGAGGCGACGTCGTCTGCCGAGAGGCCAAGCTCCGCCATGCGTTTAAGTGTCTCGCGGCGGGACAGGCCGTTGTCGATCATGATGAGCCCCTGAGGCCCCTCGACGAGTGCGCAGTTGCCTTTTGAGCCGCTGCCGAGGATATGAAGGTGCAGGCGAGACATAAGATTCCAAAGGATACAATGAGTGCGGACGAATAGAGGAGGAAGCGAATGCCAACGGTATCTCAGCACTATGGACATCATGCCGCGCCGAGGACGGATAAGAGCGCCCTGGCAACGCGGCGGGCCGCTGCCCCCGTAGTGCTCATGGTATCAGGCGGTGCGGACTCGACGGCGCTGCTCCTTATGGCTTGCACATCAAAGCTGGATATCCAGGACGGGCGCGGCGTCGCTCCCATTGCGCGCGAGCGATTGCACGTGCTGCATGTAAACCATCATCTGCGCGGGGAGGCATCCGATGGCGACGAGGCCTTTGTACGTGACCTGTGCGCGCAATACGGCTTGCCGCTGTGTGTTGAGCATGCCTATTTTGATGACGAATCGGGCAATATCGAGGCTGCGGCTCGCGAGGTGCGCTATGCCGCGGCACGGAGATATGTTCGCGAACTTTGTGCTGAATCGGGCGCACCGCGGACGGCGGCTCGTATCTGTACCGCGCATACTTCGTCGGACCGCGCGGAAACATTTTTGATGAATGCCATTAAAGGGTCGGGTCCCGCGGGTCTATCGAGCATTCCGCGCCGTCGGAACATTGTGGTTCGCCCCTTGCTCGACCTCACGCACGATGAGCTCGTGAGCTATCTGCAGGTGCACGGTCAGCCATGGCGGGAAGATGAAAGCAACGAGGACGTTTCGTACCTGCGCAACTATGTACGCCATCGGGTGATGCCGGTGGTGGCACGGCGCAACGCGAGCGTCTGTAAGACGATTGGCGCCGCTTGCGAAATTCTGGGCGACGAAGACGCCTTTCTTTCCCAGCTTTCGGCACAGGCGTTTCGAAGCTGCCTGCGCAAGGAAGCGGCGGGCGCACTGGTGCTCGATGCGCGCCGTCTTGCCGCCGCTGAGGTTGTGATTGCACGGCGTATCGTGCGGTTGGCGATTAAGCGCATCGATCCCGACGCGCGACCGGAGATGCGGCACGTGGAGCGCGTGCTCGCCTGCGTCGCTGCGGGCTCGGGCTCGGTTACGCTTCCTGCGGGAATTGATGCCCGTGTGGAGTTTGGCATGCTGGCGTTCAAGGCCCCGGCGGCGCGCGAGGGTTTAGTGGCCGATTGGATCTCCGTTCCCGGTTGTCTGCCGCTGGGGGCGGGGCATATGCTGACAGCGGAGCCGATGGCTGTGGAGCCGGGGTGCGATATCGTGCACCGTGCCCGCGAGCTTGCTGCTGCCGGAAAGGTTGCGGCCTTGGTGGATGCGGCGGCCCTGGGGTTTGCCGACCGCGATGGCGAGCGGATGTTAGCCGGCTCGCGCGGGGAGATCCCCACCGAGGCACGATCGGCGCGCCTGTGGGTGGATAGCCCTGTGCCGGGAGACGTGATGTGCCCGTTGGGGATGAACGGCCGAAGCAAGAAAGTGTCAGACCTGTTAAACGAGGCGCGCATTCCTGTTTCAGACCGCTCTGGCGTACCCGTGGTAAGAACGGCTCCGGGAGGTGCCGTAGTATGGGTCGCGGGCGTTCGCGCGGACGAGCGTTTTAAATGCACGGCCGCAACGCGCGTGGCATATCTGCTTCGTGTGGTCGATGCGGAATAGCGCTTCGCGCCAGCTATTCTGTGCGACGTTGACGGTATTCCCGCGCTGATGGCGCACGTGCTGGTAAATATACCCCGTGCGCTGCTAGAATGTGTAGTTCGCGTCCATGCGGCGGTGCGTGGGCGATAAGCACAAGAAAGGGTTGTCATGGCTTCTCAACATCCGGATATCGAGAAGGTTCTGTTTACGCAGGAGGATATCGACGGTATCGTCTCTCGCCTAGGCGAGCAGATTACTCGCGACTACGCGGGTAAGGATCTGGTGCTGATTGCGGTCCTGCGCGGCGCCGTGGTCTTTATGGGCGACCTGATGCGCAAGATCGAGCTGCCGACCAACATCGATTTCATGGCTGTTTCGAGCTATGGCGACGGTGTGAAGTCCTCGGGCATCGTGCGTATCATTAAGGACCTGGATATCGACATCCGCGGTCGCGACGTGCTGATCGTCGAGGACATTCTGGACTCGGGCCTGACGCTCAAGTATCTGATGAAGAACCTCGAGAGCCGCAAGCCCGCCTCGCTGGAGGTTGCCGCCTTCCTGTGGAAGGACGTTGAGGACCGTACCTCGGCCGTCACGCCCAAGTATGTTGGAACCCATTGCCCCGATGCCTTTGTGGTGGGCTACGGCCTCGACTATGCCGAGCGCTATCGCAACCTTCCGTATCTGGGCATTTTGAAACCGGAGGTTTATTCGTAAGATGCCCGACGACCGTAACGATAACAATTCCCAGACTCCCCGGGAACCTAAGATCCCGGGGATGCCCGGAGGCAAGAAGCCCACGCGTACGGGCTGGCTGTATTTTATTTTGGCTTGCGCGCTTCTGGGCTATGCCTTCTTTAACATGGGCTCCGGCTTTGCCAATTCCAGCAATACCGTAAAGCTCGCGACGAGCGAGATGGTCAACGCCATTAAGCAGGATCGCGTCGAAGATTTGACCTATACGGTTCAAGACGGAAGCGTGGCGGGTCATTACTGGAAGACAAAAAAGGACAAGGGCGATACGAGCGAGCTCAAGAGCTTCTCCTCGACCTATGTCGGCTCCGATTCGCTTGCCGAGCTTATGGCGGAGCACCCCGATACCAAGTACATCGTCAACACCAACGATCCCGATTTTTGGGGCGACCTGGCGATGAGCGTGCTGCCGACGATCGCCCTGATTGCCATCATGTTCTACTTTATGCGCCAGATGATGGGTGCCAACAACAGGAACATGCAGTTTGGCAAGACCAACGCCAAGACCAACGAGGCCACGCGCCCCAAGGTCAAGTTCGAGGACGTTGCCGGCGTGGACGAGGCAGTCGAGGAGCTCGAGGAGATCCGTGACTTTTTGAGCGATCCGGATCGCTATCGCAAGCTGGGCGCCAAGATCCCGCGTGGCGTGTTGCTGGTGGGCCCTCCGGGCACCGGTAAAACGCTGCTGGCCAAGGCCGTTGCCGGCGAGGCGGGCGTGCCGTTCTTTAGCATCTCGGGCTCCGACTTTGTCGAGATGTTCGTGGGTGTCGGCGCCAGCCGCGTGCGTGACCTCTTTAAGGAGGCCAAGTCCCAGGCCCCGTCGATCATCTTTATCGACGAGATCGATGCCGTGGGACGTCAGCGCGGAGCCGGTCTGGGCGGCGGTCACGACGAGCGCGAGCAGACGCTCAACCAGCTGCTGGTCGAGATGGACGGTTTTGAGGAAAGCGAGTCGGTCATCCTGATCGCCGCGACCAACCGTCCTGACATCCTGGATCCGGCATTGCTGCGTCCCGGTCGTTTTGACCGTCAGGTTACGGTCGACCGTCCGGATGTGAAGGGCCGCGAGCAGATCTTGCGCGTGCATGCCGAGAACAAGCCGATGGACGAGGACGTAAAGTTTGAGAAGCTCGCCCAGATGACCGTTGGCTTCACCGGCGCCGATCTGGCAAATCTGCTCAACGAGTCTGCGCTGCTGGCTGCCCGCCGCCATCGTTCCGTGATCTCGATGGACGAGGTCGAGGAGTCGATGGAGCGCGTGATTGCCGGTCCGCAGCGCAAGGGTCGCGTGATGACCGAGGCCGAGCGCACCACGATTGCCTACCACGAGAGCGGTCACGCCCTGGTGGGCCACATCCTGGAGCATTCCGATCCGGTTCATAAGATTTCGATTGTCAGCCGCGGCCAGGCTCTGGGCTACACGCTGCAGCTTCCGCAGGAGGATCACTTCCTCAAGACCAAGAACGAGATGCTCGACGAGCTCGCCGTGTTCTTGGGCGGTCGCGTTGCCGAGGAGCTCATGTGCGACGACATCACGTCGGGCGCGAGCAACGATCTGGAGCGCGCGACCAAGATGGCGCGCGAGATGGTCACGCGCCTGGGCATGAGCGAGGAACTGGGTACGCAAGTGTTTGGTGAGGCGCAGCATCAGGTATTCCTTGGTCGCGATTACGCCGATCACCAGGATTACTCCGAGGAGACGGCGCGCCGCATCGATATCGAGGTTCAGCGCATTATGCGCGAGGCCCATCGTCGTGCGGTCGAGATCCTGGATGCCCGTCGCGATCAGCTCGACCTGATGGCGAAGGTGTTGCTTGAGCGCGAGACCGTCGAGGGCGACGCCGTGAACGCCCTGCTCGACAACGAGTGGGACGCCTACCTTGAGCGCGAGGGCGATATCCTGGCTGCCAAGGAGGAGCGCAACGCCAAGGCTGCCGGTATGCCGACCAAGAAGCGCACGCCTCGCATGAGCGAGGAGGAGCTTGCGGCAGACGCCGCGGCTTTTGCGCAGGCGGCCATGCAGGAGGATGCCGAAGCCGCATCCGGCTACGCTGGCGATGTCGAGGCTGCTGACACAAAGAAGGCCGATGACGACGCTGACGCCAACGAGTAGTCTTTGCCATGAGAGCCTCCGCGGGGAAACCTGCGGAGGCTTTTTCTTTTGAGCGATATGGGGCCATCTGTTGATTGGGGACAGACTTAAATGAGCGTTTTCACGCATTTAAGTCTGTCCCCAATCAACATTGCTGCGGCACTTCGCCCGACTAAAGCGTACAATACCGCCTATGCGAAAGGGGAACAGATGATCAACGAAACTATGTTTGCTCGCGGTGCGGAAAGTTCCATCATCCGTGAGATTTTTAGCTATGGCCTTGAGCGCAAGGCACAGATCGGTGCAGAGAACGTATTCGATTTTTCGCTGGGAAACCCGAGCGTTCCGGCGCCTGCCGCCGTGGCTGAGTCCATTAAGAAGGCCTTGGAGCTGCCGAGCGACCAGCTGCATGGATACACGCCTGCACCGGGTTTGCCGCAGTGCCGTACCGCCGTGGCTGAGTCGCTCAATCGCCGTTTCGGCACGAGCTATGAGGGCAAGGATGTCTTTATGACCGTGGGTGCGGCGGCTTCGCTCACCTGTACGCTCAATGCTGTTACGAATCCGGGGGACGAGGTTATTGTTATCGCCCCGTACTTCCCGGAGTATCGCGTGTGGATTGAGAAGGCCGGCTGTACGTGTGTCGAGGCGTCTGCCGATGAAGAAACGTTCCAACTGAGCGTGAGTAATGTGCTCAACGCGATCACCGATAAGACGGCGGCCGTCATCATCGACTCACCTAATAATCCGACCGGTGCCGTGTATACGCGCGACACACTGACGCGACTGGCCAATGTTCTGCGCGAGATCAACGCCAGGCGCGACCCCGAGAATCCGATCATGCTGATCTCGGACGAACCGTATCGCGAGATTGTCTATGGCGCCGAGGTGCCTTGGGTGCCTTCGATCTACGAGCACACCATCGTGTGTTACTCGTATTCCAAGTCGCTTTCGCTACCGGGCGAGCGCGTGGGGTGGATCCTGGTTCCCAATACGAATCCTCAGGCAGCTCGTCTAATGCCCGCCGTTGCCGGCGCCGCCCGTACGCTGGGCTTCGTGTGCGCGCCGGCGCTCTTCCAGCGCGTGATTATCGATTGCATCGATGAGCCGAGTGACGTTGAGGCCTATGCGCGCAACCGCACCGCGCTTACCGATGCACTGGCGGAGTACGGCTACACCTATGTTGAGCCGGATGGTGCATTCTACCTGTGGGTGAAGGCGCTGGAGCCCGATGCGAACGCCTTCTGCGAGCGCGCAAAGAAGTATGAGCTGCTCGCGGTGCCTTCGGATAGCTTTGGCATGCCGGGCTGGTTCCGCCTTGGCTACTGTGTGAGCTACGAGACCATCGTCAACTCGCTACCCGCTTGGAAGCAACTGGCTGACGAATATCGTCGAAAGTAAAGCGCTCTGCTTACAATGTTTTACGTGAAACGGGGTTTGGCGCTAAGCCAGACCCCGTTGTCTATGCCGTTGTGTGATTGGGATGAAGCAGTTTTACGACTGCCGAAAGCTATGCGTACAATGAATATACGCGACGGCCATACTGGACAAGGAGACCCGATGCCCTACCTTCTTTCTTGTGATATTCATACTCATACGATGTTCTCTGCGCATGCGTATTCAACCATCGAGGAGAACATATATTGGGCGGCAGAGCGCGGCCTTCAGGTGCTCGGTTCCGCCGATCATTTAAGCTCGATGGTTACGCCTTGCCCCAATGACCTGCGCAGTTTCCAATTCTTTATTAACCAGGATATCTGGCCGCGCATTTGGAGCGGCGTGCTGGTGCTGCGTGGTGCCGAGGCCGATATCGCTTCGCTGGACGGAAGCCTGTTTGGCGAGGGCATTCCCGTTTCGCTCGATATTGCCGGCGATTCGTATAGTCGTGAGCATTCGCTGTTCGATTTGGTGACGCGCAATTTGGATTATTTGGTTGCGAGCGTGCATAATCCGCAGCTCGCTGAAGGCGCGACGCTCGCCCAGACGACCGAGATGTACATCAATGCCCTGGAGCATCCCAAGGTGTTCATGCTTGGGCATACGGGTCGTTCGGGCGTGCCGTTCGATATCGATGAGGTGCTGCTGGCGGCCAAGGCCAAGCACAAGATTATCGAGATCAACAACCACAGTCTTGAGCATGGCGCGGATGCCGAGCATTGGGCCGTATGCCGCAAGATCGCCGAGCGCTGTGCCGAACTGGGCGTGGGCATTGGCGTGTCGACCGATGCCCACATTGGTATGGCCATTGGCAAGCTCGATCACGCACGCAAGATGCTCGACGAGATTCATTTCCCGC
The DNA here is from genome assembly GCF_003462695.1 of Collinsella sp. AF16-8. Classification (NCBI taxonomy): domain Bacteria; kingdom Bacillati; phylum Actinomycetota; class Coriobacteriia; order Coriobacteriales; family Coriobacteriaceae; genus Collinsella; species Collinsella sp. AF16-8. The sequence continues at coordinate 26,192 of NZ_QRXX01000012.1, read as the reverse complement.
TGGACCTGATCGTGACGCGCGACCGCGAGACGCTGCTGCGCGAGATGGCGGCAGCCGGCGTGTGCGACCTGCGCAAAAGTATGTAACGGGGCATATATACCAACGAAGGGGGGGGGCGGTCCAGACGGGCCACCCCCCTTTTTTTCTTGTACTGGTAGATTATCGGCGCTCGAGGACCGCTACGGTTTCGGTGTGGTCGGTATGGGGGAACATATCGACTGGCGTGATCTTGAGCAGGCGATAGCCTCCATCGAGGAGCTGGTGCAGGTCACGCTCCTGGGTCACGGGGTTGCAGCTGATATAGGTGATGCGGCGCGGCTTAAGCGCGCAGGCGGCTTCGAGAAACTCGGGGGTGGAGCCGGCGCGCGGCGGGTCGATGGAGAGGACGTCGACGTGCTCGTTGTTGTCGGCGGCATCCAGGATATAGTCGGTTGCATCGTCGGCCATAAACCAAGCGCTGCGGGTGAGGCCGTTGAGCTCGGCATTGCGACGTGCGTCGGCAATGCCCGCCGGGTTGCGCTCCACGCCGAGCAGCATAATGCCAACACCCCTGTTCTGGGCATCCTTCGCGGCGCACAGGCCGATGGTGCCGCTGCCGCAGTAAGCGTCCATGAGAATGTCGCCCTGCTGCAGGTCCATGCCGTCAATCGCGAGCTGATAGAGCAGCTCGGTCTGCTGCGGATTGGTCTGATAGAACGCGGTAGGGGAGATATCGAATTCGCAACCGAGCAGCTGGTCGCGCATGCACTCGGCGCCATAGACGATACGAGTCTCCTCACCCAAGATGGCGTTACCGGGACGGCCGTTGATATTTTGGGCGACGGTGACGATATGCGGATCGAGCGCCGCGACGGCCTCAAAGAACTCCTGCGCATGCGGTAAGTCACGCTGGGCGGTCACGAGCGTAACCATGACTTGGTCGGTGCGCCAACCGCAGCGGACGACGGCATAGCGAAGCAAACCAAGATGCTTGTCCTCATTAAAGGCGGGAATATGCAGCCGCTCAGCTTCGCGCGCGATGCCGTTGAGAATCTGACGGGCACCCGGCGCCTCGACAGGACACTCGGGTACGGCGACGATTTTGTGCGTGCCGCGCTCAAAAAAGCCACAGCGGACAGTGCCCTCCTTACCGGGTGCAAACGGAGTGGCAGCTTTATGACGAAAGCCACGCGGCGCAGGATATTTACCCGGGTCGCCCAGGGTGACGCCCATACCGCGAATAGGATCAACGGCGATACCCTCACGCTCGCAGAGCTCAGCAAACAGCTCCTCCATAGCAGCCTGCTTGGTCGCCAATTGCTTCTTATAAGGACGATTGAGCGCCGTGCACCCACCACAAGCCCGCATGATGGAACAAGGCGACTTGGGATCCACGATCTTTCGCGCAGGCTGAGCCGAATCCTTGCGTGAGTCCTTGGAACGAACGTGAGACGCTTTATCCCCGCCGTGACGAGAGCCAGAACGCTTGGTCTTAACCTTGCCTTTGGCCGACTTACCCTTCGCATCCTGAGATGGCTTGGATTTCTTAGAAGATTTTTTCTCCTCCGACCCCTCAGCCGCCTCGATCAAAGCACGACGAGCCTTACGCTCCGCACGAGATTCTGCCATCAATAACTCCACTAATTCATGAATTTAAGCTGCAAGTATTGTACCGTTCCAAGCCAGCAGACGATATGCAAGCGGTTTATTCGTGTTAGTGATAAGCCCAACGACGTTTGCCCGCCGGGTGCCGGGGCAGGGGTTAAGTTTGTCGCGAGTTCCGCACGAACAGGAGAGCACTTAATGTGCTCTCCGTCGTGAGCAGGACTGTAGAGCAGCAAACTTAACCCCTGCCCCGGCACCCGGCGGGCAAGCCCTCCCTTGTACTCCATCTCACTAAAGTGTATGATTCTGAACGTTACATGACTCACTTTACCTAACTAAAGTGCCATCAAGGGGGAATACCATGAATACCGATATGTCTCGTCGTCAATTTGTCGGTCTAGCCGGTTCGCTTGCCACGGTGCTTGGCCTCGGCCTGGTAGGCTGCGGCGGTGGTGCCGGCAAGGGCTCCGCTGCTGGCTCTGCCGCGGCCAAGGATGTGAAGGGCGCTGCGGAGTCCAAGAAGCTCGTGGTGGGCTTTGACAAGTCCTACCCTCCGTACGGCTTTGTGGGCGACGATGGCGAGTACACCGGGTTTGACCTCGATCTGGCTAAGGCCGTTGCCGATAAGCAGGGCTGGGATGTCGATTACGAGGCCATCGATTGGGATGCCAAGGACACGCTGCTCAACTCCGGCGCCATCAACTGCATCTGGAATGGCTTTACCATGGAGGGTCGCGAGGACGACTACACGTTTTCCGAGCCTTACATGCTCAACGAGCAGGTGCTCGTGGTCAAGAAGGACGCGGGTATCAAGAGCTGGGACGATCTTGCCGGCAAGACCGTGATTACCCAGACTGATTCCGCCGCACAGGATGTGCTCGAGGGCGACCAGAAGGATCTGGCCGCGACGTTTGCCACGCTCGATACCATCGGTGAGTACAACACGGCGTTTATGCAGCTCGAGAGTGGCGCAGTCGATGCCGTTGCCTGTGACCTCTCGATCGCTCAGTATCAGCTTGCCGCCAAGCCCGATGCCTATACGCAGCTCGACAAGCCGCTGTCCAGCGAGCATTACGCCGTTGGCTTCAAGAAGGGCGACACCAAGTCCGCCGATGCCGTGACCGAGTCGCTCAAGGCACTCTACGAGGATGGCACGGTCAAGGACCTCTGTGATAAATATGCAGATTACGGTCTGTCTTTCGATAATTGGGTGCTCAAGTAATGTCTATTCAGGTCATGATGCAGATGCTTGGCCAGGGATTCTTGGTCAGTTTGCAGCTGTTTGTGCTTACTCTGCTGGGGTCGATTCCGCTGGGAATCCCCGTGGCGTTTATGCGCATGAGCAAAATTGCGCCGCTCCGCTGGATTGCGCGCATCTACATTTCGGTCATGCGCGGTACGCCGCTCATGCTGCAGATGTTTGCCATCTACTTTGCCCCGTACTACGTGTTTGGCATTTCGCTCACGCCCGATTCCAAGTGGACGGCGTGCGTCGTGGCGTTCATCATCAACTACGCCGGTTACTTTGCCGAGATCTATCGCTCGGGCCTGCAGTCCATTCCGCGCGGTCAATACGAGGCTGCCGAGGTGCTGGGCTACTCGCGCATGCAGACGTTTCTGTATATCGTGATGCCGCAGGTCGCCAAGCGCATTTTGCCGGCGATGGGCAACGAGATTATCACGCTGGTCAAGGATACGTCGCTGGCATTTGCCATTGGCGTGGGCGAGATGTTCTCGACGGCCAAGGCGCTGGTCGCCTCGCAGGTGAGCATGGTGCCGTTTGCGATCGCGGCGCTGATCTACTGGGTCTTTAACTTTGTGGTCGAGATGCTGCTGGGCACCGCCGAAAAGAAGCTGGACTATTACCATGACTAACTCAGTGATGAAGATCGAAAACGCGCGCAAGGCGTTTGGCGGCAATGAGGTGCTCAAGGATATCTCGCTCGAGGTAAAGCGCGGCGAGGTCGTGGCGATTATCGGGCCTTCGGGCGGCGGTAAGTCCACGCTGCTGCGCTGTGCCACGCTGCTCGAGACGCTCGATGGTGGCTCGCTCTCGTTTGGCGACCTTGCCGTCGCGACAGATGCGGGTTCGGGCGCGGTGTACGCAAAGGGCGATGTACCTAAACAGGCGCGCTCGCGGTTTGGTCTGGTGTTTCAGAACTACAATCTGTTCCCGCACTATACCGTGATGAAAAACATCACCGATGCACCGATCCGCGTGCTTAAGCGCCCGCGCGAGCAGGCGGAGGCCCGCGCACACGAGCTTATTGCACAGATGGGGCTTACGGGTAACGAGAACAAGGTGCCCTGCGAGCTTTCGGGCGGTCAGCAGCAGCGCGTGAGTATTGCCCGCGCCTTGGCGCTCGACCCGGAAATCTTGTTCTTTGACGAGCCGACCTCGGCGCTCGATCCAGAGTTGACGGCCGAGGTGCTGCGTGTCATTAAAGACCTCGCTGCGCAGAATATGACTATGGTGATCGTGACACACGCGATGCAGTTTGCCCGCGACGTTGCCGACCGCGTGGTCTTTATGGACGGCGGTCGTATTGTCGAGGAGGGACCTGCCGAGCAGGTCATCGACCATCCGCGCGAGCAGCGCACGCGTGAGTTCTTGAGCCGTATCGAGGGATAGGCTCAGGTATTTACTCAACTATTAATTGAGGCGAAGCCGCCGCAGGTCTTACGGTCTGTGGCGGCTTTTTGTTTGCGTCGACGGGGTTCAATAATCGACTCACAAGCTTGTCTCTTCCTCTCGCCGCCTGTATTCATACGTGCGCCGAAAGGTATGCATGGACAGCCGCCCGTGAGGGTAGGGTGGTGGCATAGGACATTTGGAGGGTGAGTCGGCTCGGCTGCCGACCATGCTGCTCCCAGGACGGCACCGACCGCGAACTCTCCCCGTTGGCGTCGCGCATTGCGCGCGGCCCTGCAAGGAGGTCATCATGGGTGCTCCCAAGACCGGTAACGTAAGGAACGTGGTGCTCGTAGGCCAAGGCGGGGTGGGCAAGACTTCACTCGCCGAGGCCATGCTCCACCTTTCCGGCAAGACCGCCCGCCTGGGCGGCCACGACGGCACCAAGCCCACGCTCGACTATGACCCCGAAGAGGTTAAGCGTGCATTTTCCATCTCGACGACCATTGCGCCGATCGACTGGAAGGGCGCGCGCATCAATGTGCTCGATGCCCCGTGCTACCCCGATTTTATCGGCGACGCCTTTGCCGCGATGAGCGTCTGCGAGACGGCTCTGTTTGTTGTCGACGCCGAGGCCGGCCCGCAGCCTACGACGGTTAAGCTCTGGTATGCCGCCGAGGACCTGCGCCTGGCGCGTGCGGTGTTCGTAAATCGCCTGTCGCGCTCCGAGGCCAGCTTTGCGACCACAATGGACCTGCTGCAGGAGCGCTTTGGTACGCGCCTGGGCGCCGTGACTCTTCCCTGGGGCGAGGGCGAGGACTTTGACGGCATCATCGACCTGGTGCGCATGAAGGCGCGCCACTGCAACGGCGCCGAGGCTGTTGAGTCGGAGATTCCCGAGGAGTATCGTGCCCAGGCCGAGGAGGCCCATGACCATCTGTGCGAGCTGGTGGCCGAGGCCGACGACGAACTGATGATGAAGTACTTGGAAGGCGAGGAGACGCTGACGCAGGAGGAGCTTGAAGGCCTGCTGTCGAAGGCGATTGCCGAGCGCATCTTTGTGCCGGTCTTTGCGGGCGATTGCATTAAGGAGCAGGGCGTCAACTCGCTGATGGACGACATCGCGACGTACTTCCCGGCGCCGACCGACTACGGCGAGATGCCGCTCATCGACGGCGATTCGCTTAAGATCTCGAGTGACGATGACCGTCCGGTGGCGTTTGTGTTTAAGACGCTGGCCGATCCGCAGCAGGGTCGCATCAGCTTTATCAAGGTGCTGACGGGCACGCTTGAGCCGGGTCTTGAGTTGGTCAACGCGCGTACCCGCAAGAGCGATCGTTTGGCTCACTTGTATGTGATGTGCGGCCGCGATATGACCGAGGTTGGCCATGCCTATGCCGGCGACATCATCGTGGCGCCCAAGCTGGCTGCCGAGACGGGCGATACGCTCTCGATTACCGGCAAGGTCGAGGCTGCGGCGTTTAAGTTCCCCAACTCGCAGTACCGCATCGCCATCGAAGCCGAGAACCGCGGCGACGAAGAGAAGCTCTACACGTTTATCGAGAAGGCCTGCAAGGCAGACCCGACCATGAGCATCGACCGCGACGAGGAGACCGGCCAGACCATTATCTCCGCCGTTGGTGAAGCACAGGTTTCGGTGCTGCTCAACCGTCTGGAGGACCGCACCAAGGTCGCCGCCAAGAGCGTGCCGATCCGCATTCCGTATCGCGAGACCATCCGCCGCACGGCGAGCGCCCAGGGCCGCCACAAGAAGCAGACCGGTGGTGCCGGTCAGTACGGCGACTGCTGGCTGCGCGTGGAGCCGCTCATTGGGCCCGACGGCACGAGCGACGGCTACGAGTTTGTGGATGAGGTCGTAGGCGGCCGCATTCCGCGCTCGCTGATTCCCGCCGTGGACAAGGGCGTCCAGGAGACCATGAAGGACGGCATCATTGCCGGCTACCCGCTCACGGGCATTCGCGTCGCGGTGTACGACGGCTCGTATCACAGCGTCGACTCCAACGAGATGGCGTTCCGCGCGGCGGCACGCATCGGCCTGCGCAAGGCATGCGCCGATGCCGACCCGGTGGTGCTGGAGCCCATCGAGGAAATCACGGTGACGATCCCCGAGAGCTACGCCGGCGCCGTGATGGGCGACATCTCGGCCTCGCGCGGTCGCGTGACGGGCATGGAGACCGATGAGCGCGGTGACACCGTGGTCATCGCCCAGGCGCCGCTGGCCGAGCTGACGGATTACTCGACGCGCCTGCGCTCCATTACGCGCGGCACGGGTGACTTTACCATGAAGCCCGCTGGCTATGAGCAGGTTCCCTATGACGTTCAGGCCAAGCTGGTCGAGCGCTATGAGGAGGGCCGCGCCAAGTAGCGCGTGGCGTTGCCCGCAACATGCATGCCGATGCAAGGGCCGCTCTGGGCAATCCAGGGCGGCCCTTTTTGATCCCTGGGGGACGGAGGAAAACGGATCATTTTAGGTTTTGGGGCAGCCTGGTCGGCGCTAGTCTCCGGATGTCTGGTTGCGGCCGGTGGCGTAGTCGATCTGCACATGCGGCTGCAGGTTGTAGCAGTACACGTGGAAGCGCAGGGTCTTGCCGTGGTCCTCGACCGATTGCGCCTCAAGGCGCACGCCGCGGCAGACAAGTTCCTCTTCGTTGTACATGGGCGTGACGCGGTAGAGCACATGGTTGCCTGTGTCGTGGATGTAGCCGAGGATCTGCTCTTCAAACGGCAGCATGCCCGTTTCGTTGAGATAGCGCGTGCCGGTGAGCAGATTCTTGCGGTTGGCGTTTTCGCCGCAGAGCGACCAGGCGATAAGGTGGCAGCGGTTGTAGAGGCTCTGACCCGGAATAAAGTCGTAGCGCTGCTGGTGCCACCCGGCGGGATGGATACGCGAGATATCGCCGCGCTTGCCCTGACCGAGCGATTCGGGACCCACGCAGGCGAGTGCCTTGCGGGTGCGGCCCAGGCTATCGAGCTTGGAGAACTTCTTAAAGCAGCCCTCTTTGGTAGCGCGCTCGTATTCGTCGAGCGTGAATGATGGCGTGCCGAGCGGATGCGTGCCGTCGGCGCGGAGGGCAACGTAGGGGTTGCCGGCGTAGTCGGGAATGCTGCTGAGATATACGCCGCGGGCGCGGTCGAGATCGGGGTTTTCGACCTCGTCGATGGGGGTGACGACGCTGTCCGCGGAAGCGTCGTCGCCGGTGTCGGTTGCGACGGAATCGGAGCCATTGCCGGAGTCCTCGGAGCTCGCTGTTCCCGATTCGAGCCGGGCGACCAAGTCCGCTTCGTCGTCGGTACGGCTGGGACTCTCGTTTTGCTTCTCGGCCAGAGCCGCCGCCTGCTCATCACTTTGCGGCGACAGCAACTTGGGCGCCCCATCGAGCGATCCCGTAAACAGCGCAAACCCCAGCACCACGGCGGTGCCGATGGAAAGTGCTTGCTTGTAGGCGGACTTGCGCAACATGGGGGCTCCTGGATGGACGGTTGGGAATCTACTAGTCTAGCAGGAGCCGGCAGAGGCCGTTCTGTCGAACAAATACTTAAGATTTGGGACAAACGCCACTGGTTCATTTGCTTCATATTTGACGTATGGCTAGATCGAGGTGGAGTCGAGCCAGTTGAGCTTGCACTCGAGAATGCGCTGCTCGCCGGGTTGGCTGCTGCCGTCAAGCAAGGCGAGCAGCATCTCGGCCGCCTCCCTGCCTTCCTGGTCGACGGGCTCGATGATCGTGGAGACGGTCGGCGTGGTGAGGTTGGTCCAGTCTTCGCAGTTGAGTCCCAAAAGACCTATTTGCTGCGGAAGTAGATGGGCCATGGGTTGGAGGGCCTTGTAGACACGGGGAAGCGCCCATTGGTTTTGTACGAAGATGAGCGTGCGCTTGGCGGGGTTGAACTTGTATTTAAAGTATTCGGTGAGCTCGTTGATTGACGGCTTGTTGTGATCGATGGGGATGGCTTTGTAGAGCTGCCCATTCGCGGCCAATGCCTCGGCATATCCCTGAAAACGTTCCATGCGAGTGCGCATTTCGGTCATGTTGGCGGCGATGGAAAAGAAGTCTTCGTAGCCGGCGTCGAGAAGCGCCTGCGTGGCATTGTACACGCCGTCGTAGAGGTTGGTTTTGATCCAGCTGGTGCCTGGGCTGTAGATGGCCGCGTCAAAAAAGACGACGGGCTTGTCGGCGCGCTTGATGCGGTCGTGGACTGCCTTGAAATTTGCCGTGGGCTGGATGATAAAACCATCGACGCCCAGTGAGAGCATTTTGTCGACATACATGAGCTCGGTCTCGGGGTTAAAGTTGCTCGTGCAAACGACCGTCTGGTAGCCCGCGGGGAGCATGACCTGCTCCATGCCGTTGAGGACGAGGCCCGCCCATTTGTTGGTGTTATCCAAGATGATGATGGCGATGACGTGGGTTTGCTTGCCGGTGAGCGTTTGCGCTTGGGCGTTGGGAACGTATCCGAGTTCCTTGATGACGCGCGCAATCTTTGCCTGCGTCTTCTCGCTAAGCTTTTCTCGTTTGTCGTTGAGGTAATACGAGACGCTTGCCGTCGAGGTTCCCGCCTCTCGAGCGACGTCTGCGATCGTAACGCGCTGTTTTGCCACAGCGACTCCTTCCGACAGATGAGCATTTTCCAACATGATGACTTTGAGTCTTGGTGAGGGATGCGCTTTGGTGAGCGACTTTTTCCTTTCATATGAGTATGCAACAAATGCGGTATATGGGTGGGGTCGAAATTTGTGACCGGCATGCGCATCTGCCGTCTACCGAGAAAATCAAATACTTCTTGACTTTTGAAATCGAGGGTAAAATCGCAGGATTCATTTTTAGTTAAACGCATAACTAAATAGCGTAACCAACGCTCTGACCTGCGCGTTTACCGAAATAAACTGGCATTAAGAAAAACGAGCACCTATATTGGTCTTGTCGAAAAGACAGCAAGTCCAAACGGCAGGGGGTGCTCCGGAGGCCTCCGCAAACGGTGTCTTGCGCACGCAACTCTATGAAAAGAGGGAAGCAATGAAGATCGTAGGCGTTGCCGCCTGTACCGTGGGTATCGCCCACACGTATATGGCCCAGAAGGCGATTCAGGATGAATGCGCCGCTCGTGGCATCGAGTGCAAAGTCGAGGCTCAGGGTGGTCTGGGTATCGAGAATGAGCTCACGCAGGAAGACGTTGATTCCGCCGACCTGGTGCTCGAGTCCGTCGACGTGGGTGTCGAGAACGAGGACCGTTTTGAGCAAAAGATGGCCGAGGGCAAGTTCCTCAAGGTCGGCACCTCGGATGTAATCGCCGATCCGGTAAAGATTATCGACCAGGCTGTCGAGATCATCAAGGCGACGGGCGGTGCCGTTGACGCGTCCAAGGCCGAGGCCAAGGCAGAGAAGAAGGCCGTCTCCGCTGCCCCGCAGGCCCCGACACCGGCGTCCAAGCAGTCCATCTTTGCCGATCCTGGCAAGACGCTGCTCAATGCATTCAATACCGGTGTTTCCTATTTTATCCCCATCGTCGTTATCGGTGGCGTGTTCCTCGCCTTCTCGTTGGCATCCGGTACTGCCGGTGCTAGCGGTATGGAGGTCACCAACCCGTTGATGGTGAGTCTTAACACTATCGGCATGGCCGGCATCTCTATGATGATTCCGGTGCTTGCGGCATACATCGCCTACTCGATGGCCGGTAAGCCCGCACTTGCCCCCGGCTTCGTCCTGGGCTACTTGGTTAACAACGCCGTCGTCACCCCGAGCGGCAACAGCGTTTCGACCGGCTTCTTGGGCGCCATGATCATGGCTGTCATCTGCGGTTACTTTGTCCGCTGGATGAAGACCTGGAAGGTCAACAACACCATCCAGACCATCATGCCCATTCTGATCATCCCGATTCTGACCTCGCTCGTCCTGGGCATGGCTTACATCTACATCTTGGCCACGCCGCTTGGCTTTGTGATGGATTGGCTCACCAGCGTGCTCGGCAGCCTGCAGGGCGGCTCCGCCGTCGTCCTGGGCTTGGTCATTGGCGTTATGACCGCTTTCGATATGGGTGGCCCCATCAACAAGACCGCTTCAACCTTTACCATGGCCATCATGGCCTCCGGCATCTACGGCCCCAACGGTATGTTCCGCGTCGCCGTCGCCATTCCCCCGATTGCTTGCGGCCTCGCTGCGCTCATCGCCAAGAACAAGTTCGATGACGCTGACCGTCAGATGGGCATCTCTGCGCTGTTCATGGGCTGCATCGGTATTACCGAGGGCGCTATTCCCTTCGCGGTCAAGGATCTTGGCCACACCCTGCCCGGCATTTGCATCGGCTCTGCCGTGGGCGCGGCGCTTGCCGCCTTCCAGGGCATCGACTGCTATGTTCCGCATGGTGGCTTTATTGTCGCCCTGGCCACCAACAACGTCGCGCTGTTCTGCCTGGACATCGTGATTGGCTCCTTGGTCGCCGCTGCAATCCTGATTGCCATGAAGCCCACGCTCGATAAGCAGGCCAAGTAAACCTTTAAGGACTCCGGTTGTGCGGAGGGATGGATTTGACTCCGCACAACCGCCCCTACACAACAAAATCCATCCGCACTGATAGGGCCCACATCTGGGTCCCAGGGAACTTTTGTCAAAAATCCTCTGGAGAAGGAGAACAAAATGTCCAACCTCACCATCCGCCAGGCCGTTCAGGGCATGCTCAAGCTGCAGGACAGCGGCGATCACGCAACCATGGTCGGCATTGGTCCCATGAGCCCCAACCTGATTCAGGCCGTGTTCGAGCTTGCCAAGGACGAGGATTTCCCGCCCATGTTTATCGCTAGCCGCAACCAGGTCGATATGGACGAGATGGGCGGCGGCTACGTCAACGGTTGGGACCAGACGCGCTTTGCCGCCGACATTAAGAAGGTTGCCGACGAGGTGGGTTATACCGGTCCGTACTACCTGTGCCGCGATCACGGCGGTCCGTGGCAGCGCGACGAGGAGCGTAACGCCCACCTGCCCGAGGACGAGGCCATGGAGCTCGCCCGCAAGTCCTTTGTCGCCGACATGGAGGCAGGCTTTGACCTGCTGATGGTCGACCCCACCAAGGACCCCTATCAGATCGGCAAGGTTATTCCGCTCGACGTGGTGCTTCGCCGCACGATCGATCTTATCGACTATCTTGAGCAGTACCGTCGCGAGCATAACCTGCCCGAGGTTGCCTATGAGGTCGGTACCGAGGAGACCAATGGCGGCCTGACCTCCACCGACAAGTACGAGGAGTTCATTTCTCAGCTGCAGCCCGAGCTCGAGAAGCGCGGCTGCCCCATGCCCACCTTTATCGTCGGCCAGACCGGTACGCTCACCCGTTGGACCGAGCAGGTCGGTCATTACAACTTTAAGAATGCCCGCGAGCTCGCCGACATGGCCAAGCGCTACGGCGTGGGCCTGAAGGAGCACAACGCCGACTACCTGGACGACGCGACGCTGCTCGAGCACATCCCGGCACACGTGACCGCTTCCAATGTCGCCCCTCAGTACGGCACCGAGGAGACCCGCGCTTACCTCAAGCTTTGCGCTACCGAGCAGATTCTGGTCGACAACGGCCTGTGCGACGATCCCTCCGATCTGTATCACACGCTGCTGGTCAAGGCCATCAAGACCGAGCGCTGGCGCAAGTGGATGACCGGCGACGATGTCAACCTGCAGGTTGACGACATTCTGGCCGACGACGAGCTCAGCCTGAAGATTCTGGATGTCTCCGGCCACTACGCGTTCAACGATCCCGAGGTCAAGGGGCAGGTCGAGAAGCTCTATCGCAACCTCGCTGCCCAGGACATTGACGGCAAGCGCTTTGTGATCGAGCACATCAAGCGCCCGATCAAGCAGTACGTCGTCGGTCTTAACCTCAAGGGCGTCACGAGCCGCATCGAGAAGGCTCTCTAAGTAGCTTTTCCTACACGACGCCGGGCCTGGGGCATGTCCCAGCTGCAGGCCCGGCACATAGGACAAAGGGACATCCCCTTTGTCCTATTTTTTGAGTTTTGGATTCCTTAGAAGGAGTTTGCACCATGAAGTTCTTTATCGATACCGCCAACCTTGACGAGATCGCCGAGGCCAAGAGCTGGGGCTGCCTTGCCGGCGTCACCACCAACCCGTCCCTGTACGCCAAGACCGGCGGCAAGCTCGCCGACTTCGAGCCCCATATGCTCAAGATTGCCGAGCTCTGCGAGGGCCTGCCCGTGTCTGCTGAGTCCACCGCGACCACTGCCGAGGGCATGATCGAGGAGGGCAAGCGTCTTGCCGCCCTGGCTCCCAACATCGTGGTCAAGCTTCCCGTGTGCGAGGCCGGCCTCGCCGCCTGCCGCGCCCTGGCCGATGCGGGCGTGCGCGTCAACATGACGCTTGTTTTCTCGCCGACGCAGGCCCTCATGGCCGCCAACGCCGGTGCCCGCTACATCAGCCCGTTTGTCGGCCGCTTTGACGACATCGCCGAGGACGGCATCTCGCAGCTCGACAATGTCGTGACATGCATCAAGAACTATGACTGGACCGGCAAGAACGTCGACGACACCGTCGAGATCATCACCGCTTCGGTCCGCACGCCCAACCACGTGACCCAGGCGGCTCTTCTTGGTGCCGACATCGCGACCGTGCCCATGGCCGCTCTCAAGAAGTGCCTGCATCACCCGCTGACCGACCAGGGCCTCGCCTCTTTTGAGGCTGACTGGCAGAAGGTCGTCGCTCAGGCTTAACGACCGGGTTGCCCTCGGCATCGCGCCATCCGGTGCCGGGGGTTGTTCTCAAGAGAGGAATTCGTATGACCAACCAGGAGCTGGCGAAGGTCGCCAATGAGGTCAGGAAGGGTGTCGTGACTGCGGTTCACGCGGCCAAGTCGGGACATCCGGGTGGATCGCTCGGTGCAGCCGACATCATGACGTATCTGCACTTTGAGGAAATGAATATCGATCCTGCCGACCCTCACAAGGCCGATCGCGACCGCTTTGTGCTCTCCAAGGGTCACGCGGCGCCGGGTCTGTATTCGGTGTTGGCAAATCGCGGCTATTTTCCCGTCGAAGAGCTCGAGACGCTCCGCCATATTGGCAGCCGACTGCAGGGCCATCCCAACATGAACGATACCCCAGGCATCGATATGTCCACCGGCTCGCTCGGTCAGGGCATCTCTGCTGCAGTTGGAATGGCGCTTGCCGCTAAGCACTGGGGCGACAGCTACCGTGTCTACACGTTGCTGGGCGACGGTGAGTGCGAGGAAGGCCAGGTGTGGGAGGCGGCTATGTTTGCCGGCAACCATGCGCTCGACAATCTTGTTGCCGTCGTCGACCACAACGGCTTGCAGATTGACGGCACGATCGATGAAGTCAACTCGGCCATGCCGCTTGCCGACAAGTTCCGCGCCTTTAAGTGGCATGTGATAGAGCTAGCCGATGGCAACGACATGGCGCAGATTGAGGCGGCTTTCGCCGAAGCTCGCGAGGTGACCGGCGCGCCCGTCGCTATCATCGCCGAGACGGTGAAGGGCAAAGGCGTCTCCTTTATGGAGAACCAGGTTGGCTGGCATGGCAAGGCGCCCAATGACGAGCAGTTTGAGCAGGCCATGGCCGAGCTCGCGGCAGCAGGAGAGGAACTCTAATGGCAGAGGTCAAAAAAGTCGCCACGCGCGTAAGCTACGGCGAGGCGCTCGTCGAGCTGGGCAATGAGCACGATGACTTTGTAGTGCTCGATGCCGACCTGGCTGCCGCTACGCAGACGGGTAAGTTTAAGACTGCCCATCCTGAGCGCTTTTACGATGCCGGCATCGCCGAGAGCAACCTGATGGGTCTTGCCGCCGGCATCGCGACCACGGGCCGCGTTGCTTTTGCGAGCACCTTTGCGATGTTTGCCGCCGGTCGCGCCTACGAGCAGGTCCGCAATTCCATTGGCTACCCGCACCTCAACGTCAAGATTGGCGCCACCCATGCCGGCATTTCGGTGGGCGAGGACGGCGCCACGCACCAGTGCTGCGAGGATATCGCACTCATGCGTACGATTCCGGGTATGACGGTGGTCGTTCCCGCCGACGATGTCGAGGCCCGCGCCTGTGTGCGCGCCGCCTATGAGTTTGAGGGGCCGGTCTACATGCGCTTCGGCCGCCTGGCAACACCGGTCATCAACGATCACGAGGACTACGAGTTCAAGATCGGCCGCGGTGTTGTTGTACGGGAGGGTTCTGATGTCACGATCGTCGCGTGCGGTCTCATGGTCGCTGAGGCACTCGCTGCTGCCGAGGCGCTCGCTGCCGACGGCATCGATGCTGAGGTCATCAACATGCATACGATCAAACCGCTCGATGAGCGTTTGGTGGTTGCCAGCGCCAAGAAGACCGGTCGCGTGGTCACCGCCGAGGAGCATTCGATTATCGGTGGTCTTGGCGAGGCCGTTGCCTCGGTGCTCGCGGAGCAGCATCCAGTGCCGATGCGTCGCGTCGGCGTGCGCGATGTGTACGGCGAGTCCGGCCCTGCGGTCGATTTGCTGCATAAGTACGGTTTGGACGCCGACGGCATCGAAGCTGCGGTCAGGTCCGTGTTGTAAGGAAGGCTTTCCATGGGGTTTGTATCTGCCAACCAAGTGACGATTGGCTACGCCGCCGCCTCGCGCGAGGATGCGCTGCATTATCTGTCCGAGCAGGCTGTTGAGCTTGGTTTTGCCGATGACGCGTCTGCTGTAGAGGCGGCTTTTATTGCTCGCGAAAACGAGGCCGAGACTGGCCTCGTCGCCGGTTTTGCCGTTCCGCATGCCAAGAGCGATGCGATCCATACGCCGGGCGTGGCCGTGCTCAAGCTGTCCGAGCCTGTTGAGTGGCCGAGCTTTGATGGCGTGCCCGTCGATGTGGCGCTCGCGCTGTACGTGCCCGCCGGCGAAGCGGGAACCACGCACCTGCGTCTGCTCTCCAAGGCTGCCGTGATGCTGATGGATGCTGGCTTCCGTGACAGGGTGCGCGAAAGCACCGATCCTGTCGAGATTGCCGAGCTCATCAACGCCGGGCTCGAGGGCTAGAACGGGCTCTCCGTTCCATTAATCGATCCTTCTCCAAGGAAAAGGGCCGCGACGCTATAGGCGTCGCGGCCCTGTCTGCGTTTCCCCAGATAAAACCTGCCAAAATAAACCTGTCCCTTTTTGGTAGGTAAAACGGCGTAACTTAAAGGTTCATGTTGCCGTGGGTGTAGGGGGTGACCTCGGGGGAGATATGGCCGCAGCCCAGCTCGCGCAGCGTGGACTCGATGGCGGCGGGCAGCGGGGTCTTGCCTTCGGCGTCGACGGCGGCACCGCTGAGGGCGGCGATCTTGGCGACGTCTGCCGGCTCGGCCTCGATATGCATGCAGCCGCCGACGAGGCGTGCGCGGACCTGGTCCAGGCCAAGGTCGTGCAGGTAGTCCTCACAGGTGCGGATTACATCGACCTTCTCGCGCGTGAGCTCCTCGCCCGTGGGGACTCGCGTGGCCAGGCAGGCTCCTGCCGGCAGGTTCCAGACGGGATAGCCCCAGGCGCGTAGCAGCTCGCGCTCCTCGTCCTTGGTAAAGCCGACCTCCATAAGCGGCGAGCGCACGCCGAGCTCCTGGGCGGCGCGCATGCCGGGGCGGTAGTCGCCGCGGTCGCTTGCGTTGCTGCCGTCGATGACGGTGGGAAAGCCCAGCGACTTGGCGTGGTTGACGATGGCGGTAAAGCCGGCGCGCTTGCAGTGGTAGCAGCGGTTGGCGTCGTTGCAGGCTACCTGGGGGAGCTGCAGCTGATCGACCGAGAGGTTGAGCACGGGGAGCTTAAAATGCGGCCCCTCATCGGCCTGCCCGTCAACCGCCCGCTCAAACGAAGCCTGCTCGGGCGTGCCGATGAGCGGCGTGGTGAGGTGAACAAGAAGCGTGCTGGCGGGCATGATGCGGGCGCAGACCGCGGCCAAAAAGCTGCTGTCGACGCCACCGGAAAAGCCGATGGCGACGCGTCCGTATGCTAAAAGCAGCTGCTCGAGCGCTGCGAGTTTGTCCTGAAGCCCCTCTGCGGGCGCGGTGGTGTCTGAAAGCATAAGTCGATCCTTGCCGTTGAGTACTCGGTCGAAAACTATAATCCTACCGAGTCGCTTGTCATAAGACTTCTATCTATGTAACGAAAGTGCAATATGCTATATACGTTATATACAAGTTTACAGGTGCGGTAAAGTTGCGGGAGTACAGCAGCGCGAAGAGATGGGGGACCGATATGATCAAGGCTGTCATTTTTGACATGGACGGAACGCTGGTCGATACCGAGCGTTTGGGTATCAAGGCGTGGAAGGCGGGCGCGGCCGAGCTGGGATTCGCGATTGATGATGCGCTGATCCATCAGTTTATCGGTCGCACGCTGTCCGATGTCATGGAGATCCTTGATGAGCATTACGGCAGCTGCGAAACCGCTGAGGCAATCTATCGTCGCCATAGGGAGATTCGCGACGAGATGGTCAAGACCGAACTGGAGCTTAAGGCCGGCGCTGCCGAGTGCCTCGACGAGCTGCTGGCTGCGGGCTATCACGTGGGCCTTGCGACGTCGTCGCGCCACGTTACCGCCGAGCGCAACCTTAAGATGGTTGGCCTCTTTGACAAGTTTGAGACGGTGACCTGCGGCGAGGACGTCGTGCACGGCAAGCCCGACCCCGAGATGTACCTGCTCGCCTGCGAGCGCGCGGGCTTTGCCCCCGAGGAGTGCGCCGTGGTCGAGGACTCACGCAACGGTTGCGTCTCGGGCATCACGGCCGGTTGCCATGTGTTTGCCGTTCCCGACATCGTGCCGCTGCCGCAGGACGTGGTGGACGCCTGCGAGGCTGTGCTCGATACGCTGTTCGATCTGACGGCCGCGGTCAAGGTCGTGTGCTAAAGGTAGGCGCCCAGGTTGATGTCGGTTATAGGGGCCGCGGATGGGCCCGTCGGTTGCTGTTCGGCCTTTTGGGTGCTCACACGCTCGAGCAAGAAGGGGCGCACGAGTTCCTGACGATTAATGTCCTCGGTGGCCGTGACCGTGGTGACGGTGCGCGCGGCGGAGCCGATGCGGACTCGTTTGGTCTTGGCGGCAGGTTTATCCTCGATTTGTTCCATGAGCAGCTGCACGCCCTTGCGGCCGATCTCGTAGCCCGGTGGTGCTACCGTGGTGAGGGGGACCGATCCGCTCCAGGCAAGTGGGTTGCCATCGCAGCCGGCAACAAGAATCTGGCCGGGGACGGAAATGCCTTTGTCGGTCAGCGCCGAGATAACGCCCGAGGCCAATACGTCGGTCAGGCCGATGACAAAATCGGGGCGCTCGTCAGCAGGGCGTTCGGCAATCTGGGTACCGATGCTGTAGCCGTCGGCTGCGGTATTCCACTCTCCGGCATCGATGACCTCAATTTTGATATCGGGATGCAGGGCAAGTGCCTTGTGGATGCCAAGGACGCGCAGGGTGAGCTGCATAAATGCCGCTCGGCCTACAACGACGATGCGGTGTGCGCCGCGGGCGATGGCGAGCTCGGCGATAATGCGCCCCTGTGCCTCGTTGTCGGCGGCCACGTAGTAACCGGGTTCTGAACAATGGACGTCCAGATGGACGATGGGGACGGGAATCTTGGTCATGGCGGGGTGCCAATCGAGGGACGCCATGGGCTGAACCATGACGCCGGACATCTGCGTGCCCATAAAATAGCGCAGGTAATGGTCCTCGAGAGTATCGTCGTTATCGGCATTGGCGATGAGCAAGTCATAGCCGTGCTTGCGTGCCTCGTTGTGGGCACCGCTGGCGATTTGGAGCGAAAAGCCGTGATCGAGACGGGGGAGGACAAGGCCAAAGGACTTAGTGGTGCCGCCGGCCAGCTGGCGAGCGCTTTGGTTGGGCAGGTAGCCTAGGCGATTGATGGTCTCGTTGATGAGTTTGAGGGTCTCGGGGCGCAGCTTTTCGGGGTGGTTGAGCGCGTTGGAAACCGTGCCCAACGAAACCCCGGCCTCGCGCGCGACGTCGCTGATCTTTACCTTTGCCATGGCGGCCCCTTTGATGCGTTTCAAGTACAAGTCCGATTGTAGCATCGCCCGCCCCCAGGGTGTCAAAACCTGCCAATTAGGGACAGGTTTATTTTGGCAGGTTTTATCTGCGGAAACGCCGTTGCCAGCGCGACCACCACGAAGGGGGCAGGCACCTTTGTGGTGGCTTGAGCTGCCCGGGCCTTCAATTGTCTCGATCTGTAACATCTGGACGGCAAAACCGCCTCTACCTGTTACAGATCGAGACATAGTGCTGGGACCGAACCGTAATGTCTCGATCTGTAACACTAAGCCGGCTTATTGCGGCCCAGATGTTACAGATCGAGATCTTTCGCCGGGATAGGCCGCCGCTCCGGTCCAAACCACCACAAAGGCGCCTGTCCCCTTCGTGGTGGTTTGGACCGGCTGGACGTGTGTGCATCGGGTGGTATCTAAGTTGAGATACCACATCTGGTATATCAGCTTGCGCCTGCGTGAGTACAATACTCGAACGTTATGCGTCTCAGCGCCCCTTGTGCGTGGACGTCTTGCAGTCACGCGAACGAAGGGATTTATCTTATGTGCGGAATCGTCGGCTACACCGGCTCTGATATTGCAAAGAACATCCTGGTCACGGGCCTCAAGCGTATGGAGTATCGCGGCTATGACTCCTCGGGCGTCGCGCTCGAGGTGGGCGAGGGCGCCGCGGCGCACCTCGACGTCATCCGCCGCGTGGGCAAGGTCGCGGGCCTAGAGAGCGAGCTTTCCAACATCGACAGCGACGCTACCTGCGGTATCGGCCACACCCGTTGGGCCACCCACGGCAAGCCCTCCGTCGTTAACGCTCACCCCCACACCAGCTGCGACGGTCGTATCGCCATCGTCCACAACGGCATCATCGAGAACTTCGCCGAGCTGCGCGAAGAGCTGGAGGGCCGCGGCCATCACTTTAAGAGCGAGACCGATACCGAGGTCTTCGCGCATCTGATCGAAGAGGCTTATGTCGAGACGCACGACCTGATGGCCTCCGTGCGCGAGGCTTGCACCCATGTGGTCGGTGCCTATGGTCTGGCCGCCGTGTGCGCTGACGAGCCCGGCGTGATCGCCGTGGCCCGCAAGGATTCCCCGATCGTAGTCGGTGTGGGCGAAACCGGTTCCTATGTTGCTTCCGATGTCATCGCGCTCATCGACGCCACCCGCGATGTCGTGGTGCTCGAGGACGGTCAGTTTGCCAAGCTCACGCCCGCAGGCGTCGAGTACACCGACGAGGCTGGCAACGTTATCGAGCCCAAGGTCACCCACATCGACTGGGACCTGGACATGGCAGAAAAGGGCGGTTATCCCGACTTTATGCTCAAGGAAATCCACGAGCAGCCGCGCGTCGTGCGCGACACGCTGGTCGGTCGTATGACGCCGGCCGGCGAGCTTGACATCGACGAACTGGGCCTTTCGCTCGAGGAACTCAACGACATCGACCGCGTCTACGTGATCGCTTGCGGCACTAGCTATCACGCTGGCCTCATTGCTAAGAATCTCATTGAGGGCTGGGCTCGCATCCCGACCGAGGTGGAGGCGGCCAGCGAGTTCCGTTACCGCAATCCCATCATTACGCCGACGACGCTTGTCGTTGCCGTGTCCCAGTCGGGCGAGACGGCCGATACCCTTGCCGCCATTCGCGACGCGCGCATCAAGGGTGCCAAGGTCTTCGGCATCACCAACGTGGTTGGTAGCCCCGTGGCGCGTGAGAGCGACGGCGTCATCTACACTAAGGCCAACAAGGAGATCGCGGTCGCCTCGACCAAGAGCTTCATCGGCCAGGTCGTGAGCCTTACGCTGCTGGCTTTGCTGTTGGCGCAGGTTAAGTACCGTCTGACCACCAAACAGGCGCGCATGCTGTTCCGCGAGCTTTCCGATACGGCCGAGCAGATCCAGTGGATTTTGGATACCCAGACCGAGGCCGTTCATGAGGCCGCCCTGCTGTGCAAGGACGCGCAGTCCGCGCTGTTCGTGGGTCGCGGCATGGGTGCAGCTATTTCCTACGAGGGTGCGCTCAAGCTCAAGGAGGTCAGCTACCTGCACGCCGAGGCCTACGCCGCCGGTGAGATGAAGCACGGCCCCATTGCCCTGATCGACCCGGGCTTCCCTGTCATCGCTGTGGCCACCAAGAGTGCCACCTACGACAAGACCGTGTCGAACCTTATGGAGTGCAAGGCGCGCGGCGCCAAGGTCATCGTCGTTGCCACCGAGGGCGACGAGGAGATCAACAAGATTGCCGACTGCATCATCCGCGTGCCGGCAGTCCGCGACGTGTTCAGCCCCATCACGGCGAGCGTCCCGCTGCAGCTGCTCGCCCGCGAGGTCGCCATCCTGCGCGGCTGCGACGTCGATCAGCCCCGTAACCTGGCCAAGAGCGTCACGGTAGAGTAGTTGGTTCCGCCGTTCTAGCGACTAAGGCCCGGCTCCGCATCAAGACGGAGTCGGGCCTTGTTGTATTTGCCCAGATAAAACCTGCCAAAATAAACCTGTCCCTTTTTGGCAGGTTAGCGGAGCTTGCTGGTCTCGAAGTACTCGGGGAACTGGTCCAGAACCTCGGTTTGGTTGCGGAACATCATGTGCAGGTGCTTGCTGACCAAAAAGCTCGCTTCGATGGGGTCGCGACCGGCGATAGCGCGGCGAATCTGCTTGTGCTCGTTTACGATGTCCTGATTGTCGAGAACCTGCGTGGCGGCGCGCAGCCAGCGGAAGCGCTCCAGGTCGGCATTGGTCTCTTCGAGCCACGACCACACGGTGCTGCGACATGCGATGCTAAAAATCATGTGATGCATGAGGTTGTCGCTCAAAAAGAAGCCGATGCGATCCTCTTCGGCCATGGCCTTTTCCTGCAGCACGATGGCGCGGTCGAGCTGCTCGATGCCGGCCGACGTGGCGCGCGCACAGCACTCCACAATCACCTGCTTTTCCAGATGCTCGCGGATGTAACAGGCACTCTCGGCAAGGGTGAGGTTGATGGGTGAGACGTAGGTGCCGCTCTGGGGCACGGTGCGCACCAGGCCTTCCTGCGCCAAGCGAACCAAAGCCTCGCGCACGGGCGTGCGCCCCATATCCAGGTCGTCGCAAAGTTGCTTGACGCCCAGCTTTTCGCCCGGCTTGTAGTCCAGGTAGACGATTTTGCGTCGAATGGTGTGGTAGGACTGGTCCTGTAGGCTCGTTTCCTGCTCGCCGACGTGCATCGATTCTTCCATAGCGCCTCGCAACTGTTCTATCAAACTCATATGTCAGTTGTTAATTATGCCGCGAATCAGCTTTCCGCGGTGGGTAATTCGGCTGTTGCCCAAGAACTATTGCGGCATCTTAGTCTTTGTTTACGCAAGGCTGCGCTCAATGTTGCCGTATCATAAGCCGTCGCAAACGTGAAAGAGAAAGAAGGAATCCCATATGCAACTGGCGAATATCGTACGCGAGCGCTGGAGGGGTGTCTTGTTCTGCCTGATCATCGCTATCCCCGCAACGCTGCTCGGCAAACAGATTGAGGTGGTCGGTGGGCCGGTATTCGCCATCCTCTTCGGCATGGTTCTGGCGCTCGTCTTTCCCAAGAATCGCCGCGAACAGCTCGCCGTCGGTGTCACCTATACGTCTAAAAAAGTCTTGCAGTACGCGGTTATCCTGCTTGGCTTTGGCATGAACCTCTCCCAGATTCTGTCCAAGGGCGCCCAGTCGCTACCGATTATCGTGGCGACAATCTCGACCTCGCTTGTCATCGCCTTTGTGCTCTGCCGCGTTATGAACGTGCCGAGCAAGATCGCGACGCTTGTGGGCGTGGGCTCGTCAATTTGCGGCGGTTCGGCCATCGCCGCGACCGCGCCCGTCATCGATGCCGACGATCGCGAGATTGCCCAGGCTATTTCGGTCATCTTCCTGTTTAACGTTATCGCGGCGCTCGTGTTTCCGACGCTCGGCGGTATGCTCGGGCTGACCAACGAGGGCTTTGGCCTGTTTGCCGGCACCGCCATCAACGACACCTCGTCCGTAACGGCTGCAGCGAGCGCTTGGGACAGCATGCATCCCGGCGCCAATGTGCTCGAGAGCGCCACGGTGGTCAAGCTCACCAGGACGCTGGCCATTATTCCCATCACGTTGGTCCTCGCATGCTGGCAGATGCATCTGGCGCGCAAGGCCGGCGGCGACGCCAAAAGCACGTTCTCGCTTAAACGCGCGTTTCCCATGTTTGTGCTGTTCTTTGTGCTGGCGAGCGTAATCACCACGGTGCTTCAGCTTCCCGTGTCCATCACGGCGCCCATCAAGGAGCTGTCGAAGTTCTTTATCGTGATGGCCATGGCGGCTATTGGCTTTAATACCGATATCGTCGAGCTGGTCAAAAAGGGCGGCAAGCCCATCGCGCTGGGCTTTTGCTGCTGGATTGGCATTGCGTGCATGAGTTTGGGAATGCAGCACGTGCTGGGAATCTGGTAGAGAAGTAGCCAGTTTGCGTGTTGGCTGCTGGTGAGCGCATTCTCACGGTGGAGCGATAGGAGCTCTTGCGGGTATGGCTTGTCCGCAGGTTTATAAGTCCCGAAGAGCTCTTATCGCCCCGCCAGGATGGCGATGCGGGGCAACACCTATACTCGCAGGACGGCGCTCTCTGCCCTATAGTGTTTGGTGAGCAATATCGTTCAATTTTGAAACACTCGGTCGTGCGACCGTCGGCGGTTGCATGTCGCCGCGGACAGGGGCAAATCATGGATAGCGTTGCCAAGCTGAACATCTTGACCGAGGCCCTGGCTGCTGCCGGGGCCTCGGCATTGGCAATCGATGCGCGGGGGGACGTCGCGATTTCGACCATGAATGACGCGGCGCTTGAGCGGGATGTGGCGGCTTTTGTCGCTGAGCGCCTCGACCGTATAGGAGACGGCGCGCGTCTGGTTATGGGACGTGCGGGTGCGCGCCTGAGCCTGACCGTTCGCCCCACCGACAAAGAGGGCGGGAGGCTTTGGGTCGTTGTGGTCCGCGAGGTGCGCGGTGCCGCGGCGCATGCGGGCATCGAGTGGCTCAACGCCGACGAAGTTGAGGCCCGCTACGAATCGAGCGCGTACGGCATCGTTGAGGGGGCGGCCTCGGTGGCTGCGCCGGTCGCCGAGAGCTACGCGCGCGGCGTGCCCCTTATGCTCGAGGGCGAGCTGGGGGCGGGTCAGGTCGAGATAGCCAAGCGCCTCTATCTGGACGGTCCTTTTGCCGATCAGCCCTTTGTTTCCGTCGCGCTCGATGAGCTCACCGATCGCGGTTGGCGCCACGTGCTCAAAAGCTCCGAATCGCCGCTGTTTCAAACAGGGTTGACCCTGTGCATTGAGGGCTGGAATGCGGTTGGTCCCCAGCGCCTCCGCGAGCTCGTTTCCACGATGGCCGACACCGCGTTGGCGACGCGCTGCCATGTGGTGCTGACGGCGAATGACATGCCGGGCGGCAGCGAAAGCGATCAAGCCGCCTTTGTGACCGAGCGCTTCGCCTGTGCGGTGAGCGTGGCGCCGGCAATCGTCGAGCAGGGAGCCGCGTCGACGAAGGTTGCGCGCTATTTGGAATATCTCGCTGGTGCATTTGGGACGGCAGCGCCCACGCTGTCCGCCGCGGCGACGAAGACGCTCGATGCTTACCGCTGGCCGCGCAACTATCTGCAGCTCCGCGAGGTCTCGGAACGACTGTATATATTGGTGGGGGCGGGCGCGGTGGACCGCGCTGTGGCGGAGGAAGTGCTCGCCCAAGAGGACGTGATTAAGACCGCAACCTTTGGCGCCCCGACACTCGAAAGTGACCTGTATATCCTGCGACCGCTGGCCGATACCGAGCGAGATATCGCGCATCTGGTTGTAGATCATCTACACGGCAACCGGACCCGTGCGGCGGAGGTGCTGGGCATAAGCCGTACAACGCTGTGGCGCTTGCTGAAGGACGGTGACCGTTGAGCGAGGCGCCCGTGACCGCGCGCGACGCGTGTGCTACAGTCCAAAGCGTTATTGTTTCGATTTGGTTACGGCGTGCGGGGGCGTATGGCTGAGACTACAAAACCGAGCCGCAGAAGGCGGAGCGCCGCACCGGTCAACCGACGCACGACATCGGTGACGTGGGGCAAACACGCCTCGGGGTTTGATGGTTCGTTCAAGCGCACTAAATACGGCTATCCTTCGGCAAGCGCCCGCTTGGCCATGCAGGCAGAGTCCTCGTTGTGGGGCCGCAAGTGCGTGGTGGGCTCAAAGCTCAAGCACGACGGCACGCTCGGTTACATCAGCCGCGGGGCGGCTCGCCGCAGCGGACTCAATCCGGCTGGTTGGCATCGTTATGCTCCGATCGCGGTCGTCGTTGCAGTGATCGTCATCGCACTCGCTGCGCTTGGCTACGCCGGCGGTGGCGCCAACTTGGACGCGGTGTTTAAATCGCCCGAGCTCGCGCATGCAGGCACAGAAGTTGTCGAGGGCGCTCAGACCCAGACGGGCGTCGCGCCCCAGCGCGGTATCGTTGCGGCAGCCTCCACCATCGCCGATGCGCAAAAGGACGAGGACGAACAGGGCGACGACGCCGAAACGACTCAAACGAACGAAACGACGACAACTCCATCGGCAAGATAAGTTGCGAGCGGGTCCGCCGTTCGTTAGAACGGCGGAACTAATTACCTTACATACACCACGTTGTCGCGGCGGGGTTTGGGCTCGGGTAGCGTGTCTTCGGCATAGCCCAGAATGCAGTGGCCGACGCCGCGTAGGCTTCCGTCGGCGGGCAGACCCCAGCTGGCCAGTAGCTCCAGGCCCTCGGGCGAATCGAAAACCTCGTGGGCGCGATGAATCCAGCACGAATCGACACCCAGTGCATAGGCGGCGTTGAGCAAGTTGCCCATGGCGAGCGAACCGTCTTCCAGATGCGTGGGCACGCTGCGGTCGACCAGTACCACCACAACAGTCTTGGCACCGTAGAAGGGGTCGCCGTTGCTGCCCATGACTTGCGCGTTGAGCTGTGAGAGACGCTCGACGGTCGCGGGGTCGGTGACGGCGACAAACGTCACCGGCTGGCGCCCCATGCCACTGGGTGCATACTGGCCGGCCTCGATAATGCGTGCGAGCTTTTCGGCCTCGACGGGACGATCACTGTATTTGCGGCAGCTGCGGCGGTGGATGAGTGCTTCGATAGTCTCCATGGTGTCTCCTTGCGGTGGCGTTGCAGATGCCACGTTCATACCCGTCGGGCTCAAACGATAGACGGTCAATTGCCCGGCCAAAAGAGTAGATCCCAATTGGGAAAGTAGGTTTGCATAAAAGTACCTTCAGAATGTGACAAACAAATGGGATGGTTAAACGTTTTATCCCGTCTACCCTGCGGTTTTTTACCACTTGCCTAAATGACGAACGCATAACCTCTGATAAAGGTTTTACTAAAGGAGTACCAACGTTTATCAATGCGCCGTGGTGGCGCCGGGCCAGGAGGTAACATCATGTTCCAGGCTGGAGATGTCGTCGAGACCGACTTCGAAGGATTTCTGAAGCTGCTGCGTTCCAAGACGCGCGCTTTTGTGACGATTGACGATCACGAGTACTACATCACGCACACCGATGGCTATTGGCGTGTTCAGGATTGCGAGGCCCTCAACGACAAGGGCCACTTTACTGACTGCTCCGAGCTGGTCAACACGGTCTGCGAGGTCGTCGAGCTGCCGTGGATTGCCGGCAAGAGCCTGCATGACAGCTTCTCGGGCGCTACGGTCTATGAGGCCGTCGCCGCTTAACGGGCAATAAAACCCGATTTTCACGTGACCGCTGGCGCTGCCCCCGCGCCGGCGGTCTTTTTCTGCCGATAGGCCATAAAAGTGCAAGCATTTGCGGAGAGCCTGTTGACGATAGTCAAAACTCGGACTAATCTAGAGATATAAATTGGTCAAAAATCGGACAATCGAATGGTGGGATGGTAGCGCGCAGAGATGTGGTGTAAGAGGCGGGGCATGCCCCGCCTCCGCCC
>NZ_QRXX01000011.1:35856-44758 GCF_003462695.1 Collinsella sp. AF16-8 | reverse complement strand
CTTGCTCCGGGAAGTTCGCGAAGCCCACTTCCCGGAGCAAGGCCGCCCAGCCGGGCAAGGCCCCAGCGCGAGACCGTCCCGAATGCCTACCCGCACAGTGTGGCTACGAGTGGGATGGTCAAAATGGAGCAGATGATCGACAAAAACGTGCACTGCATCATGGGGCGTGCATCCTTGCCGTATTGTAGGCAGTACAGCGTACCGTTGCTGCCCACCGGCATTGCCATCTCGAGCACAAGCGTCGCGATAAACATGGGCGTCATGCCGGGCCACAAGCGCGCGACGGCAAGACATGCCACCGGCACGACAACCAGGCGAAACGCCACGGCGACATAGGCGCGCCAGTTGGTAAGCATCTCGAGCGGACGGTACTTGGCGATAGACGATCCCATGAGCAACAATGCCGCTGGAGTGGTCATGGTGCCAACAATGGAAATCGAGTCGCCCAACACGCCCCAATCGGTCCATCCGGTTAGCACGATCCCAAGCACAACAGCACTTGCAATGAGACCAGGACTCTTGCAGCAGGCGGCAATATTGCGCATCTGCTTTTTAAGGCCGCCATCCATTCCGGTAAATAACATGGCACCGACGGTAAACATAAGAAGGTTTAGGGGGATAAGCGCAATCGATGCATACAACAGTGCTTGTTTTCCCAACACCGCCGAAATAACCGGAAAACCGATAAACCCGGCATTACCGAAAAGCACGGCGAAGCGATACGAGCATTCTGTCCCTTTGGGAACGCGAAGAGCAGCGGTGACAGCAAACGCGATAACGGTCGCCACCACATACATCACAAAGGACAGACCCATGAGCGAAAACGTCTCGGCAATGCTCGGAAGCTTCACATCATCGCCCAGCGCTGACGAAAGCACCAAGCACGGTAGCGCCACCTGCAACAGCAGATGCGACAGCTCGCGCTCGAACTCCGCTTTCATAAACCCCAGCTTGGCGATACACCACCCCAACAAAATAGGCAGCGAAACCGTCAACATCTGAAGCGCCACACTCGTAAAGCTCATGCTTCCCCCTTATCTATTCCACGATATTTCACGAGGGCCGGGGCGCCTGCTTTGTTTTGAGAAGTGGGCTCCGCGAACTTCTCAAAACAAAGCAGGCACCCCGGCCCCGGCAATGTAATCTTGGCTGACCAAAGTTAGATGCACGGTTTTCAAGGAAGTAGCAGCCGTGTCCCCATTACATAAAAAAATATCAGCCCCCGCATATCGAAACGGTCGAGAGGGCCGCCTCCGGGCGGGGAGACCGTCCCGGATGCCTACCTACTCGTTGTCGCCCGCAGTCATCTGCGTTGCAGAAAGCGCGCCGTCGGCTGCAGTTGCGGCTGCGGCGTCGGGCCAGACCCAGTCGGTAAAGGCGGGGTGATCGTAGCCCTCGTCGCACGCGAACTCAAAGGCCTCGGTGCGGAAGGCCTCCCACTCATCAATCTGCTCGGCAAACTTATTGGCGTCGACCATGCGCAGCACGTCGGCGGCCAGGGCCCAGCGGTCCATGTTGTTCAGACGCAGCATGTCGAACGGCGTGGTCGTGGAGCCCTTCTCCTCGTAGCCGTGGACGCGGAAGGCGTCGTGGCCGGGGCGGTTCCAGATCAGGCGGCGAATCGTGCCGGCATAGGCGTGGAACGCAAAGAGCACGGGCTTCTCACCGCAGCCGAACAGCTCAGCCCAGCGCTCATCGCTGATGGCCTGGTCGTTCTCGCAGACGTTTTGAATCTTGAGCAGATCGACCACGTTAACGAACCACACCTTAATGCCTAGCTCGCGCAGCATATCGGTTGCAGCCAGGGCCTCAAGCGTCGGCACGTCACCGCACGTGGCAACCACGACGTCAGCCTCGGCGAGCGAGTCGGCAGTCGATGCCCACTTCCAGGTTGCGACGCCCTCGGCGAGCTCGGCGCAGGCCTCGTCAACCGTCTGGAAGGTCGGGGCAGGCTGCTTGCCGCAGAAGATGGCGTTGACGCAGTCAGTGGACTGGTAGACGCGCTCGGCCACAGCGAGGGCCATGTTGGCGTCGGCCGGATAGTAGGCATTCACGATGTGCGTGTCGTTGGCCTTGTTGAGCAGCAGGTCGATAAAGCCGGGGTCCTGGTGCGAGAAGCCGTTGTGGTCCTGACGCCAGACGTGGCTCGACAGCAAAATGTTAAGGCCGCTGATGGGGGCACGCCACGGAATCTCGCGCTTGGTAGCCTCGAGCCACTTGCAGTGCTGGTTGACCATGGAGTCGACCACATGGACAAAGCTCTCGTAGGAGCTCCACACGCCGGAACGGCCAGTGAGCACGTAGGCCTCGAGGAAGCCCTCGCATTGGTGCTCGGACAGCTGCTCGACGACCTTACCGGAGCCTGCCAGCAGCTCGTCGTTGGCCTCGTCCTCGTAGAAGCCGGCGTCCCACTGCTTCTTGGTCACCTTGTAGGCAGCCTGCAGACGGTTGGACGCGGTCTCGTCGGGACCAAAGATGCGGAAGTCATCCATGTTCTTGGCCAGAACGTCGGCAGTGTACTCACCAAAGACGCGGGCGGCCTCGGTGGAGCCCCAGCCATGACCCTTAGTTGCGACGGGGACCTCGTGGGCATGAATATCGGGCAGCTCGAGCTCGCGACGCACCTTACCGCCGTTCGCGTTGGGGTTGGCGCCGATGCGCAACTCGCCGGTCGGCATAAAGGCCGTCACCTCGGGGCGCACCTGGCCCTCGGGCGTAAAGAGCTCCTCGGGCTTGTAGGAACGCAGCCACTCGCGCAGCACGCGGAAGTGCTCGTGGGTGTCCTTGGCACTCGCCAGCGGCACCTGATGCGCGCGCCAGGAGTCCTCGGTCTTCTTGCCGTCGATGTGCTTGGGGCAAGTCCAGCCCTTGGGCGTACGGAACACAATCATGGGGTAGGCCGGGCGGACCACGGTCTCGCCTGCGGCGGCCTGGGCCTGCGCGGTGACCTTGATGTCACAGATCTCGTCAAAGACCTGCTCAAACAGGGCAGCGAAACGCGCATGAATGCTTGCGTGGCTCTCGTCGTCAAAGCCGGCGACAAAGAAGTGCGGCTTATAGCCCATGCCCTCAAAGAACTTGGTGAGCTCCTCATCGGACACGCGGGCAAGGATGGTGGGGTTGGCGATCTTGTAGCCGTTGAGGTGCAGGATCGGCAGGACGATGCCGTCGGTTGCCGGGTTCACGAGCTTGTTGGACTGCCAAGAGGTCGCGAGCGGACCGGTCTCGGACTCGCCATCGCCCACCACGGCCACGGCCAGCAGGCTCGGGTTGTCCATGACGGCACCGTAAGCGTGGCTGAGCGTGTAGCCGAGCTCGCCGCCCTCGTGGATGGAACCGGGCGTCTCGGGCGCAAAGTGGCTCGGGATGCCGCCGGGATAGGAGAACTGGCGGAAGAACTTCTGCAGGCCTGCCTCGTCATTGGTGATGTCGGGGCGAATCTCGCGGTAGGTGCCGTCGAGCAGCGACTGAGCAGTACCGGCGGGGCCACCGTGACCAGGGCCCATCAAGAAGATAGCATTCTGGTTGTGGTCGGCGATCAGTCGATTGACGTGACCGAACAGGAAGTTGATGCCGGGCGTGGTGCCCCAGTGGCCAACCAGGCGGTGCTTAACGTCCGGACGACCGAAGTCGCGCACCTCACCGGTTTTCTCGTCGACAAAGTCGGGGCGCATTAGCGGGTTAGAGCGAAGGTAGATCTGACCGACGGACAGATAGTTCGATGCGCGCCAATACAGGTCGACGCCCTCGAGCTCGGAAGCCGGCACCTCGTGGCCCAGCTTTTGCCACGGCGTCCCCAGTGTTTTAGCCATTGTTTATGTCCCTTCGCTGTGCGGTCACCCTCCAATACGGCAACCTTTCGTTGGGACCAGTATATTTGCTAAAACGTTTTATCATGGTGAAAAAACGTTTTACCACCCTTATCAATCCCATCGATTAGCAAAACGCGACATTCACCTGCGGCGTTGATTGTCACAGGTGCTCCACATTCGGTCTCTGCAAATTGGTAAACGTGTTTAGTTGTGTTTAGTAAGCTCGAGCACGCTGTCCTTAACGATAAGCTCCGGCTCCAGAACGACCTCTTCGGCACGCCTGCCGCCCCTACCGGCAAGACGCTTGGACATGCAGCCAAAAGCATGCTCCGCAAGGACACCAGGGTCCTGCTCAATCGCGGTCAGCGCCGGCTCAAAGAGAACGTCGGCCGCCGAGTTGTCATAGCTCACCACCGAGATATCGCCCGGGATGCTCTTCCCCATCTCGTGTAAGCGCTTGAGCAAACCGAGGGCAATGTTATCTGAGCTTGCGAACACGGCAGTGGCGTCAGTTGCGAGCACTGCCTCCGAGGCCTCGTATGCGCTCGGAATGTAGTACTCGCTCTCAAACTCCAAACGCGCGTCGATCGGCAGGCCAACCTCGCGCAGCGCGCGCTCATAGCCGGCAAGTCGCTTGCGACCCGTATTGGAACGGCGGGCATTAACCAGGCAGGCAATACGGCGGTGGCCTTGCTCGATCAGATAGCGGGTGGCCATATAGCCGCCCATCTCGTGGTCGAACATCACCTTGTCGCACTCGAGCCCCTCAATGGCACGGTCGACCATTACGGCCGGGATGGGCAGGTGGCTGACTTCTTCGCGCAGGGCGCGGTCATCGGAGAACTCGTCACCCACCACCAGGAAGACGCCATCAACGCCGCGCGTCACCAGCTGGCGCAGCAGCTCCAGATCGTCATCGGCGCTTCCGCCCGAGCTGGTAATGAAGAGCGCATAGCCGTCCTCGCGGCAGCGCTTTTCCAGGCTACCGGCGAGCGAGGCAAAAAAGCGGCTCTCGATGTTAGGGACGATAAGGCCCAGCGTGCGCGACTCGCGCATGACCAGGCTGCGCGCAATCTGGTTGGGAACATAGTGGTTGCGCGCCGCGACCTCTTTGATGAGCTTGCGGTTTTCTTCCGAGATGCGACAGGGCCGATTATTGAGAACAAGCGAGACCGACGAGGGGGAAAGCCCCACCTCCTGGGCGATCTGCTTGAGGGTGACTTTGTTGGCCATCTCGCTCCTTCCGGGTTTACGCGCAATCTCTTGAAAGTATAGCGACTACCCCTCTACCTCGGTGATAAACACTTTACCAATCCGGTGGACGGCTGTTTTATCGCCGCCAGCGCACCAAATCCGTCCGGGTGGGGTATATTGCAATCGATTGATGACAACGACCACCAAAAGGCGGATATTCGTATGCACGAGAACGATTTTTTTAACGAGGACCTGCTGTGCGCGCTCGCTGGCGTTGCCGGCGAGGACAACGTGCTGATGAGCGAGCCCATGCGCGAGCACACCACGTTTAAGATCGGCGGTCCGGCCGACGTCTTTGTCACGCCCGATACTGAGCAAGGCCTCGTCGCCACGCTCGATACCTGCTATCGCTGCAATCTACCACTCACCATCGTGGGCAACGGCTCTGACTTGCTCGTCGGCGACAAGGGCATCCGCGGCGTCGTCGTAGCGCTGGGCGAGGGCCTCTCCGACATTACGGTCGACGGCGCGCACGTCACGGCGGCAGCCGGCGCCTTGCTTTCCGATGTCGCAGCCGCGGCAGCCGAGGCCGGCCTTACCGGCATGGAGCCCATCTCGGGCATTCCCGGATCGGTCGGCGGTGCCTGCTACATGAACGCCGGAGCATACGGCGCCTGCATGGCCGATGTGCTGGAGTCCGTGCGCGTCTACAAGCCCGCCCGCATGCTCGACGACGGCACCCGCGGTAGCGGCAGCATTATCGAGTTCGATGTCGATGAGCTCAACCTGGGCTATCGCAAGAGCCGCATTGCCGACGACGGTTTCATCGTGCTTTCGGCCACTTTCAATCTCGCCCCGGGCAACGCCGCGATGATCAAGGCCGACATGGACGACTACCGCCAGCGCCGCGAGGACAAGCAGCCACTCGACATGCCGAGTGCCGGCTCCACCTTCAAGCGCCCCGAGGGCCACTTTGCCGGCAAGCTCATCATGGACGCCGGCCTGCGAGGACACGCCATTGGCGGCGCGCAGGTGAGCGAAAAGCACTGCGGCTTCATCGTCAACGCCGACCACGCCACCGCCGCCGATGTCGACGAACTCATCCGCCACATCCAAACAACCGTCAAAGACCAATTCGACGTGGACCTCGAACCCGAAGTCCACCGAGTCGGCGAATTCCTCTAAAAAAGAAGGCCCCGAAAGGGGCCTTCACCATATTTATTCAGATAACCCAGTCCGGTGTGTCGCGCCCCGAACCCAAGAGAGCCGGGACTGTCCGAGAGGCATAAGGTTGATCGCGAGTTCCGCACGAGCCGGAGAGCACTTAATGTGCTCTCCGTGCGAGCAGGACTGTCCGAGCAGGCAACCTTATGCCTCTCGGACAGTCCCGGCCCAACTTGCGTTACGACAGCGCAATACCGCCAAGCCAGCCCCAACGCACGCCAGAGCCAGTACCATAGAAGCTAATAAACGAATCAAGCGACTTAGACGTAATGGCACCCTCGTTGCTCATAACGATGCCGCCGCCAACGTAGATACCCACATGACCGTAGATAAGGCCCGGAGCACCCGTGCCGCTGTGCGAGGAATCGGCCACGATCATGCCCACCTGCAGCGCCGAGCGGTCGGAGCTATAGCACCAGGCGTTGAACATGTCACACGCGTTGCCGCC
Source organism: Collinsella sp. AF16-8 (assembly GCF_003462695.1). NCBI lineage: Bacteria > Bacillati > Actinomycetota > Coriobacteriia > Coriobacteriales > Coriobacteriaceae > Collinsella > Collinsella sp. AF16-8. Next base: position 38,080 of record NZ_QRXX01000011.1, on the reverse strand, counting down.
AAAATAGCCCACGCCGGCATTGCGGAAGACATTGGTAACCCACGCCGCGCACCAGTTCTGACCCGGCGAAGGCGTGGAGTAGCACGCGTTGACGACGGCCTGCTGCTTGCCCGAGCCGGCATTCTGCTGCGGAGTTCCGGGCGCATACGATCCACCGCCCGAGCTCGAACCACCCGAGTAGGAATTGTTCTTGTTCGCGGCAGCCGCGGCAGCGGCAGCCTTCCTAGCGGCCTCCTCAGCCTGGGCGGCAGCGAGGATCTCGGAATCGCGCTGAGCCATGAGCTCCTTGACGTCGTCGGAAAGACCGTTCAGCACGGTCTGGACTTCTTGCTGCTTGGCCTGCATGTCCTGCATCTGGGCAGTCTGCTGGTCCTTGAGCTTCTCTAAGTCGGCCTTCTGCGACTCGAGCTCGGTCTTTTGCGCATCGAGCTCTTCCTGGATGGTCTGAATGTCCTCGATGGCGTCGCGGTCGCTCTTGTTGATCTTCTCAACGTAATGCGCGTTGGCGACGAGTTCCTCAAACGAGCCAGAGGCCAGCAGCAGCGACAGGATGTTCGTGCCGCCGGACTTGTAGCTGGCGGCCACGCGATCGGAAAGGTCGTTGCGCTTCTTCTTGAGCTCGGCCTTCTTTTCATCGATCTGGGCCTGCGTGTCGTCAATCTTGCCCTGGACATTCTCGATGTCGTTGAGGGTCTGGGCATTCTTGTTGGCCAGCGCCGCATACTCATTTGCGATGCTGTCGAGCTGGGCCTGAACCTCGTCGAGCTGGGCCTGGGCGGCATTCAGTTTATCGGTGGTTTCTTTGGAAGCCTCCGCCGCATGGGCGCGAGCGGGCAGGCCAAAAAGAACTGCCGCAGAAGCGGCGCCGAACAGGGCCTTGAGGGCAGTGCGGCGCGAGAGCTCCTGGGAAAGGATGGAATCGCTGTTTGGTGACATATGTACTCCGTTACATGCTTATTTATATGTCGCTCAACTCATACATATTAGCGTACATATGGCGCGTCCCAACGATTTCCACGAACGGCAGGAAACTGCAAGGTCGGCGGCTCGTAAGCAAATACCAAAGATCAGGTTATGCGCACGCAAGCTCTGTTATGAGTACGTTAACATAATCCTCTGCTTTTCCTACAGCGCACGATTTGGGCGTCCCCGCCTGCGCTATACTCCCCTCTAGAAGTGTTCCTGATTCGATAGGAGACTACATGTCCAAAGCACTCGACCCCAAAGACACCTGCGTCCTCGTTACCGGTGGCGCCGGCTTTATCGGCTCGCACACCGTCGTTCAGCTGCTCGAGGGTGGCTACCAGGTTGTCGTCGTCGATGACCTCTCCAACTCCAGCGCCGTTGCCATCGACCGCGTCAAGACCATCGTGGGCGACGAGGCCGCCAAGAACCTCACCTTCTACGAGGCCAACGTGCTCGACCGCGATGCGATGAACAAGATCTTCGATACCCACCAGATCGACCGCGTCATCCACTTCGCCGGCTTTAAGGCCGTTGGCGAGTCGGTGAGCAAGCCCGTCGAGTACTACCACAACAATATCGAGAACACCCTGGTGCTCATCGATGTCATGCGCAACCACGGTTGTAAGTCCATCATCTTCTCGAGCTCTTCGACCGTCTACGGCGATCCGGACAACCCACCCGTCACCGAGGAGGATCCTAAGAAGCCCGCGACCAACCCCTATGGTTGGACCAAGTGGATGATTGAGCAGATCCTCATGGACGTCCACACCGCCGACCCCGAGTGGGACGTCGTGCTGCTCCGTTACTTCAATCCCATCGGTGCCCATCCATCGGGCCTGATCGGCGAGGACCCCAAGGGCATCCCCAACAACCTGGTGCCCTACGTCGCCCAGGTCGCCGTCGGTAAGCTCGAGGCCGTTCAGGTCTTTGGCAACGACTACCCCACCCCCGACGGCACCGGCGTGCGCGACTACATCCACGTGTGCGACCTGGCATCTGGTCACGTTGCCGCCCTCAACTGGATGAACGGCAAGACCGGCGTCGAGATCTTTAACCTGGGCACCGGCACCGGCACCTCGGTACTCGAGGTCGTCGCCGCCTTCTCCAAGGCCTGCGGCAAGGAGCTGCCCTACGTGATTCGCGAGCGCCGTGCCGGCGATATCGCCGCCAACTGGTGCGATGCCTCCAAGGCCGAACGCATGATGGGCTGGAAGGCCCAGTACGACATCGCGGACATGTGCCGCGACAGCTGGAATTG
>NZ_QRXX01000011.1:0-35846 GCF_003462695.1 Collinsella sp. AF16-8 | reverse complement strand
CAGAGCCATAACCCCAACGGCTTCGCCGACGCCGAGTAGCCACTCCCCCGTGCTAGGTTTTGTGGCATGCCTCAAAACCTAGCACGCGACATGCTCGGCACATGCCGCTTCCCGCATGGGTAGATTTCTAGACATGTCCCAAAAATCTACTGGCCCCGGCCTCCAATGTGAGGTCGGGGCTTTTTAGGAACTCGTTCTCGAGCTCGAGCTCGCGCATGCACTTGCGGGCGGCCCTCATCTCGGCGGTCTCGGTCTTGGCCGCGGCCGCCGCGACCGGGTGGTTGGCCAGTTCCTTCTTTCTGACCGTCACCCATCTTCCCAGGATCTTCTCATTGATGCCGAGGTCGGCGGCCACTTGGGCGATGGGCTTCCCCGACGCGACGGCGAAGTCTGCGGCCTCGGTGCGGTGCCCCGCTGTGCAGGAGAGCCTATCTGCCATGACTGAACACTCCTTTCTTTTTGGCGCTGAAACGATTATCGCCGCTCAACGCCATTCCTCTAAGTCAAGTGTCCTGGGATACAATACAGTTCAAATGGACGAGGAGGATCCGGCGCTCCTCTTGATGAGCCCGGAGAGGCCCCTGGTCGTCACCCTTCCCCGCGCGAACGCAAAGCGGACGGCGGCGAGCCATGTCCTCCCCGCGCGTTCCATTTAGGGAGTCCTCGAGAAGTCGATCTCCCTGTGCGATAATCGAGCTATTGAGTCTCGCGAGTTTAGAGCTGGTGATATGCATTGAAAATCAAGGTGAAAAACATCGGCAGGGTCGCTGAGGCCGATATCGAGATTAATGGCATTGCCGTGATCGCCGGGGAGAACGGGACGGGGAAAAGCACGGTTGGAAAAGCGCTTTATGCGGCCTTCAACAGCATGTCCGATTCGGAGAACAAAATCGACCGCATGAGGCGCAATAGTGTTGAACGCGCCATCAGGAAGGCATATGTGGGAGGCCCTCTCGACTCCACGTCTCGCCACAGGCGAACTGCTGGAAGAATGAATGGTTTCATCGACAGGGTTTTTTCGGGCGAGTGCACGAGGGACGAGCTTATTGATGAGATAAAGGAGTATTACGGGGAGGAGATCTCCCGTGAGATCGAATCCGATTTCACGAATGGCGTAGCAGGAGTTGCCGATCAGATTATCGAGATCATGGATATCTCCGATGATGAGGTATTTCGTGCGATTGCGACAAACAGGTTCCAAAGCGAGTTCAACGGCCAGATCAATTCGGTTTTCGGCGAAGAGCCCGGGAAGGTCGAACTCCAGATAAAGGACGCATCTACGGTTTTCTCGGTTGCAGGTGACGAGGTGGCGGAGGTGCACGATAGGAGGGTTTTGCGATTCAGGGCGCATTATCTGGACGACCCGTTCCTGATCGATTCTCTCGGAGGGCCCTACGGCCCCGCCTTTCGGTTCAGGCCCCTCCTTGGACACCAGGAGGAGCTGCGGCAAGATTTGATTCAGGCGACCATCCGTAACGATGACAGCGAGTCCTCGCTGTTCGACGAGATCGCGAAGGAGCGGCACCTGAAGGTTCTCATGGACAAGGTCTCCTCCTTATGTCCGGGGTATTTCGAGAGGAGCGAAAGTCGCGGTCACCTTACGTATCTCGAAGAGGGCTTCGCTCGGGGGTTGGAGCCTGGGAACCTTTCTGCTGGCTTGAAGACGTTCGCCATCATGAAGGTGCTCTTGAAGTCCGGCGCGCTAGATGCCGGAGGGACTATTATCCTCGATGAACCCGAGATTCATCTTCATCCTGCATGGCAGCTGGCCTTCGCCGAGATAATCGTGCTGCTCCAGAAAGAGCTCGGGATGCACGTCTTAATGAGCACCCATAGTCCATATTTCTTGAATGCGATCGAAGTGTATTCTAAGAAGCACGCTGTTGATGGATTGTGCTCATATTATCTTGCGGAGACCTGCGCTGATGGACGCTCTCGCTTTGCCGAAATAACCGGCTCGACTGAGGTCGCCTACGAGAAGCTGGCGGCTCCTTTTGATACGCTTGAGAGGGAGGAGTACGGCCTTGAGTAGCGACCTGTGCGCCTCCTGCCCTCATCCGAACTCTCCCGTGGTGCCAGATGGCAGCGATGGTTGCTCCCGTTGCAGGACCTGTATCCTAAGGGACTGCACGTCGACCATCTCCAAAACATCCAGAGACGGGAGCGTCTCTCTTGTGGATGACGATTTGCCTGTTGTCAATTTTGACTCTGTTAAAGAATGCTACTGCAAGAAGGTCAATAGGTGGATGCAACTCCCGCGCTCCGCCGATGCGCTGTATTGCGATCGGGAAACGTTATATCTAGTCGAATTTAAAAACGGCAGTCTGAAGGAGACGCTGGGGAAGAGGCTCAATCCCAAGGATGACGAAGAGCTTGGTATCAATCTTGGCCAAAGGGACGCCCTCATCGAGAAGTGCAAGGACAGCGTTTTGATCTGCTCGGACCTGTGGGGAAAGAGGACGAGATGGTTTCGCGAGCACTGCGTCTTTGTTTTGGTATACAACGAGGACAAGAACAAGACCGCGTTGAAGCGGGTTGCCAGCTCGATTAGGAAAAAAGCGCGTTTTGGGCTTCCTGACAAATTGAAAGGTTTTTGCGTGAAGGATGTCTTGACGCTAACCGAAAAGGAGTTTTCGACATCGCTCCTTTCAACTTGGCGAGACGCAGAAGAAATCGCGGAGGTCGACGCGTAGGAGACCGAAAAGCATCCGGTGGCTATTTGCTCCCGATATCGATCGTTCGTCTGCAGTCGGTTTTCTTTCCGCTGCGCCCGCCAGTTTGCGATGAGTCGCGCACCGTGTGAAGCTCAACACGGATGAAATACAAATATAATCCCCCCTTGCACTGTGTTGATAAATATTGCTCGTCGAACTCATCTGAACTGGGCTTTCTTGCATAGAACTGCCTGAACCTGAGCGTTTTCGGGTATCGCATTGCCCGATCGAGCACCATCGCGACCTTCTCAAGCTTGTCCTCGGGCGGACTCATAGCCACAGCCCCGCATGTCGTCCCGGTTGGAGCCGGGATGAGCCCTCAGGAAGCACTGCATGAAGTAGCGCATCCGGTTCACGGGCCCCAGCGGGTTCTGGCCGTCGGGAACGCCCTTGAGCAGCTTCGCGTCGTAGTGCTGGCTCTTCAGTGACAGATTGTTGACGGGAGCCGTGTGGCGCCCGGCTCCATGTCGTGGATGAGCGTGGAGCCGGGCGCCACACGGCTCCCGAACGTCGCCAAGGTCTTCGCCCTGCTTGTCTTGCCAAGGCCCTCCCGGATGAAGATTGAATTGCCTGGCTCATCGCAGCCGAGCGCGACACGGCCTCTACCCGAGACCATCATCTCTACACATAGCCCATCATTCGACAAGAACGCGCAGTTTGTCCTGCATAGGCGCATGGTGTCCCCCTCCGCCGCAAGAGGTGAGCAAAAGAGAGGCTCCCCTCGCCACTACCGGACAAAGGGACCTCTCTGGGGAAACACGCTATAAAACCTTCTTGCCGGGCGGTCGAGTACAGCACCGACGGCGTACCCGTGGAGACCTACCCAGAGCCCACGCCATTTCAAGTTTCTTGGTCTTCAACGCCACAATCCGATAATCATCCAGCCGTCGAAATGACCTCGTCACAGGCGGCAAGCATCTCCTCGTCATGAGTGACAACGATTACAATATGGTCTCTCTTAATTTCATGAAGCAATTTGATCAGCGCGCCTCGACTCTTCGCATCAAGTGCTGAGGTCGGTTCATCAAAAAGCATAACGTCCGGCGATTTCAACAGCTGTCTCACAATTGCAATCTTTTGCTTCTCGCCGCCGGACACCCCTCCTTTCCCGCCGTCAAGCATCGCCGTTGCCCCGTTCTCCACAGAAGCAACCATTTCGTCTAGCCCCAATATGACAAGCATCCGATTCAGCTTATCCATCTCGTAATCATCAGAAAGCAGCGTAAGATTATCGAGAATCGTCCCCTCAACGATAGGGGGTTCTTGCTCCGTAATGCTGACTCGACACCGCCGCAATGCATATCGATCGATGCAACGCTGTGACACCCCGTTGTAGCGAACGGCCCCTTCTGTGTCATCTGGATATAGCCCCAATATCACTGACAGCAGCGAGCTCTTCCCCGAACCATTCGGCCCCGAGATTCCATATAGCCGACCCCTGGAAAACGCGAGCCCCTCAATGCTTAACGCGACCCTTTCCGCCCCTGGATAACGTAGCTTGATGTTCTCTAGACGGATTTCCTCAATCGGACCAAGCGCCAATTTGCCATTCGCTTCCACCGGGACATCCCAAATTCTTTTCAGCCGCTCATAGCATACGCGATTAGTCTGGTAATCCCTTCCCCAGCCCAACAAATACTGTACCGCTGAGCTTAAGTTCGAATAATATCCAACAGCAGTCACGAGAAAACCAGGCAACAGTCTCCCGCCCATCACTTCAACCGCGCCCACAGCAAGAAGACATCCTTGAGCGGCGGAAGCGACCAACGCGTTGCCAAAGGTAAATCTAGACCCTACTTCCTGATTTGCTCTCATCGTTGGATAGAGCCCATTAAAAGCTTCGACCAGTACAGCGCGGGACCTATCGAACAAAGCATGTTTGCGGATGAAATCAACTTTCTCCAACTGATCTTGTAGACAGGAAAAAAACCTCGCGCTCTGCTCTTGTACGTCAAAACTTCTCTCAAACAGCCTTGCGCGTGAAACCGCATAAAAAGCGGCACTCGCTGCCGCAAGAACAAGGCAGACCACACTCAACTTGATATTCAGGCTACCGAGAACAAACAGGGCGGACAAAAGGGTGATAACGTTGCTTGAAACCCCCACAACCGAGTTGATTACGAAGATGACAAGGTCATTAGCGTCGTGATTGATTTGCTGGTTATAATACGACGCGTTGAAGCCCTCGAAGAATGCCTGGGGAAGGTGCTTCACGTGCTCAAGCGTATCCGCATTTAAGCCGAACCCCGCATGCGACTGAAGGTTGATGTACAGCATCTCTGAGCAATACACTAGTCCCGCTCGAACCGCTTGGACCGCAACCAAAATAAGGCAACAAACGAGAACGGCGGCAAGATCGGCGCTGGCCGGCATCGCCAATCGGTTTACCACTATGCCGGTAAGAAAGGGACCCGCAAGCGCAAGCAGCCCGACCAAAACTGTTACGACAAGATAGGCGTAGAATCGACCGCCCAGTATATATTTTCTACAGAGATTAAGCATCAGCCTCATTTTGCCCCGCACCCCGTTTTGCCGTATTCATCATCTGGGAGAGCAGCATTTTTTGCTCGGCATCATACCGGAAGGAAACGCAACGTTTCCCCTCACCGTTTAAGGCGTGGTTGGGGCACCCTCCCATGCACATGGGAAAAGCAAAGCACTCTTGGCATTCCGGGTCATCCGGCTCATATGCCATCCAGTTAATCATGTTCTTGCTCAACATTGGCGGCTCGAAAATAGTTCCGACCCTCCGCTCCTTCATTCCAATGTCATCCCAGCACTTATACAAATCTCCGACGGGATCAACCACGTACGAGTTGATTCCAACGGCGCAACATATCCCGAAATTCGTCCCACCAAAAGGTTGAACTTTGAAGCCCCGCGCAATTGCCCTTTTATAAAACTCAGTCTCCTCATACGAGAACTCTTTTACAGTAAAGCAGTGGCTGTCGTTCGCACATACCTGATTGATATCGTCAACAGGGGCTAAATAGAAGTGAACCTTATTCATCAGGCCATTTAGCTCGAGATAATCCAATAGCTCTTGAGCGGCCTCGATGTTGGTCTTGTCGACGTTGCTCCTTATCGAAATATCGATGATGTCGGCACACTCTTTGACGTTCTTGAGAATACGTTCGTATGTAGGGCTTCCGTCGTGAAGAATCCTTCTCGAATCGTGATCCGACTTCGATCCATCTATAGTCACTTGCGCGCTCGTCACACCACATGCCGCGAGCCTCCTTGCAACATCAGGCGTCAGCAGATAGCCATTTGTCACTATCGATGCGGAATATTCACACGTTGGTCCCACGACATCTTTCAGATCCGACGTAATCCGTTCGATCATCTTCATTCCGAGCAGAGGCTCGCCGCCGTACCATCCAACTGAGAGACTTGCGATACCAGGATAGTAATCTTTCACGAACTTGGAGAGCTGTGTCAAAACCTCCTCGCCCATCGTCGTGTACGCCTGTCCCTTTTCATAGCAGTAGGGACAGCAAAAGTTGCAAGCCATCGTTGGCGCAATGGTAAGGGACAGAGCAGTATTCGCAAAGCGCGCGGCGCGACTTTGCAACCTGATCTCCCCAAGCTCGTCCCTCTCCTCATTGACTAGGATGCCTCCCCTTATCAGCTCCGCGACAAGATCATCGGCATCCCGAACGTCCCCTTCTTGAATCCTTTTGAATTTCTGCGCGTATTCCGGATTTAACGACAGGATGCCGCCGGTTCGCGCATTCATGATAAGAAGACTTCCGTTATGTTCATGCACCACATTAAATTGCGACAGTTTCACTTCGCACCATCTCCATTTCCAATCAAATCCATATCGACCCTCAGACGCTGCGCATACGCCAGCGCACTACCTTCTTCGATAAAAACTGCACGAAAGCAGCAATAGACATGCGAGCGACACGATGACCGCATGGCCGCATGCAGCCATCAGGACCGTCCCGCCGGCAGCCCCGCACGCCCTCATCCAATAAGCCATGTGAACCGGGGGTAAAACGGTTGGGAAACTCATCGCGATAACAAGGCCCGCGAACGTTGCGACCAGCAAGGCTCCCGACACAAGAGATCTGATCCTGAACACCTCATATGCAACCGCAACCATCAGCGTATAAGCGGCGTCTATAACGATATTCGACAGGAGTGCCGAGGTCACATTACCAACCGTAAGGCTGTCTAGACCGCTTCCGGAGCACACGGCAAAGACCGCAGCGACACCGAGAGTAAACACGATGTAGGGGCACAGCGTATACACTTCGCAAGCCAATGTCTTTGCCGCAAACAGCTGCCAGCTGCGGAAGCCCCGAGCAATCGAAACTCCCCTTGCCGACACGCTCGTCGCATCACCGAATAGCGTCCCCGCCACAACAACAGAGACGATTGGGAAGAACACCGTATGCGCCATGGAGACGACACTTAGCCAGGAAGAGATACCCGTTGGCCCAACCCCTATCGAGAAAAGATAGCCCGGATCGGCGGAAAAGCCAAAGAACTGGCCCTCTCCCCCTGCGGAGACCCATGCGCCGGACCCGGCAAACACATAAATCCCCGCGATGCCCAAATACATCAGCGCTATTATCACGGCGAGTTTCATTCTCCTTGCGCGGAACAGTTCCGCCCTGACCGACATCCCAAGATTCATCGAACCGCCGTCCTTACAAATAGCGAGACGAGCGCAACTCCAACCGACACAAGCACAGTGCCGCCCGCATACAGCAAAACCTGAATTACACCAACATTCTGCATACTCAGGGAACACAGGTTCATCAGGTAATACACGGGCGAGAGCATGAGCAGCAAGCTGGGCTGACCGCTTCCGTATGTACTTGGGAACCACACCATCACAAATGTCGAAACCGCTATTGCAACGACGCTGCTCGCCACCACACTCCTCGTGAGCAAATACAGGGCGAAGGTAGCGGCGTACATCGAAATGAGCAGCAGCGCGATCATCAGCGCAATCGATACAAATTGGGCAAACCCTGAGCACGAGGCCCCAACGTCCCATTGGGCCATCTTGGTTAAATACAGCGCAGTCGTAGAAAGAAGATACACGGCACCGACCAGAGTGCAGTTCACCAACAGCTTCGTGATCACAATCGCCGCCTGCGACACCCCTCGCGATCTCGATACGGCGTAAGCCACGGATTCAAAGTCTCTCGACGTAGCGTAAACCGCGTAGAGAATCGTCACCGGAATCCAGACCACTGTAGACGCAAAAGACGTCCGGGCAACAGAGCCCAAAACGTCCCCTGCATCCACTAGGTTTCCAATAAAACCTATAGCCCCTCCAAGCGTATACGGGTCATCACCGGCGACCATGATCAGCACCTCAGACGAAGTCGCAGCCGCAACCACATACAGCACAGCCGCAAGCGCAATCATCAGAGCGGTCGCCGGGTGCCTGGCGAGCAACCATACCTCGCTCCGAAAAGCTGAGATGAACTCGCGTTTCATCACAGCTCGCTCTCTCGACCGATGAGCTCCGAATAAAACTCCTCAAGGCTCTTCCTATGAGAATACGCCTCCGCAACCCTCACACCTGCGGTCGAGAGCGCTTCGATTGCAATGCCCCGCCCTTCCTTTTTCTCCTCATAGCGCATAAGGACGCTGCCGTCCGGCAGAAAAGAATGTGAGGTCTCATCTCCGAGAACCGATCTCGTTCGCTCCAGATCGTCCACATGCAACACGAAACCACCGCGGCATGACTTTTCCAGCTGAGGTGCGGTCATCCTTCGAATGAGGCGACCATGACTTATGAAGAGGTAATCAGTTGCCAGCTTGTGCATCTCCTCAAGATTGTGGCTGGATACGAGAATCGTTTTACCTTGATCTTTGTTAAGATGCGTAAGGATTTTTCTTACTTCGACTATCCCCATCGGATCCAGGCCGTTTGTCGGCTCGTCCAGGATCAACAGCTCCGGATCGCCCAGCAACGCTATGGCCAGATCGAGACGCCTCCTCATTCCCATTGAGAAGTTCTTCACTTTCTTCCCGCCGGCCTCCCCCAAACCGACGGTTGATAACACACCGTCGATGGAACGATCGGTGGGAAGCCCCCACTCAATACAGCGAACGACCAAGTTGTCTCGCGCGGTCAGATTAGGATACGAAGCATTGAGGTCGGGCATATAACCCAGCCTTTCCCTGCAGCTCCGTATTTCACGTCTCCCGGTTTGCCCAAACATCGAGATCGTTCCTGACGATGGCTCCGAAAGCCCCGTGATCAATCGAATTAACGTGCTCTTGCCGGCACCATTCTCCCCAATGAGTGCACACAGCTCGCCTTCCATTAAAGAGAACGAGACTGATTTAACCGCTTCAAACCCGCCATATCTCTTGGATATGGCACGCAATTCAACTGGGACTTCCCGCATGGACGACATCCTCCCCGTCAATAAAAAGGGACGACATGGCAATTATGCGGGGTTATAGGTAACGTCGGTTCGCCCCCCCCATATTGCAATGCCACATCGCCCCTCAGGCGCTGCTGGCCAAAATATCTTTGAACAGTCTGTGCACGCCGTACGGCGTGCACTATCCGCTTTTAGCGGATAGTGCACTCCTGTGAAGAACACTTGGTGCTGCAGCTGCCGTGCGCGTAAAAGAAGCAATTGTTGCACATGGGCTCAGCCCCGGCTGACGGCTCGGTAATCCATTCCATTTCATTCCCCTCCTTTCGCGGTAGAAAGCCAGTTCATCTCTGCCCCCTAGAAACGGAACGTGCAGGACTGATTGGGGCACCTCTTCGTGCATCCCCCGTGCGCGTAGAAGAAGCAGTTGCCGCACGCGGGTGCAACGCCTTCCTCCGGCTCGTTAATCCAATCCATCTCTCCCTCCTTTCCTTGCATACCGAATTGATAATGTTATTCTAATTCAATATGTATCATATTTCAATATAAGCTTATTTATATATTACACAAGGTAAGCACCCCCCCTGCATCCAGCACAGGAAATGACTCTCTCGTTCCCCAGTGACGCGGCGAGAAATACAGGCCACTGCAGGACGTTGAATGAACAGCCCGTGAAAACCGTTGTTTTCACGGGCTGCACCTGCTCAATACTTTTTTATTCTCCAGCCTCAGTCGTCTCTAAGATCGACCACGTAAACATGATCTGACTCCAGGACCGGGTCATCACCCGTCGCGGTCGCCCTGCTCAGCGCGTTGCGGGCGCGCCGCGTCGCCAGTTCCTCAAGTTCTCTTTCGTTGACGCGCTTAATAAGATCGCCAGGCTGGCAATCAAGCTCTACGCAAATATCCAGCAATGTCTTTAACCTAATTGCCTTCACCTTGCCATTTCGTATTTTTGAGATACTTGCCGGTGTGTGCCCGGTCGCCCGAATGATATCCGTACTCGTCTTTCCGCGTCGAAGCAATAAGCTTTCAAGCTCAATAATCAGATAGTCCATGCCGCCCCTCACACCAAATCCTCGGTCTGGTCTTGAAGCAGAGCTCCGTAGCGCCATATCGCAGAAATCGAGAAGCAGCAAACGGCCCCCAGCACAGCACCAATATCTATGGGCAGGGCCAGGTTTTCAAACATCGAATAGGCGTTCCCCAGCAAGTCGAAGGGGCCAATCACTATCGAAAGAAACCCCGGAGAAAACAAGAGGTCACCTATTGCTGCTGCAACAAACAGCCACCCGATAATCGAGATTCTTCGAGCATGCGAAAGGGTAAAGGGCGATTCGCCATGAGCCATGTCCATGCTGATTCCCCGCAGGGTCCATGTGGCCCCTCCGGAAATCAGAAGATACATCAAAGGAACCACTACGGAAACCGTCTTTGATGGATCATATAGGTTTCCTTGAGCAGCCATAAGCCCAATGGAAATAACCACCACCGAACAGCAACACACCGCTATAAACAGCGCCGTAAACAGAATCCCAAGCCTTCTTCCGAGAGTCATCATCTTCTGGATGGACTTATCGATCTTCTGGGCGCTATTCACCACAGCTCCTCCTAAAGCAATCAGAGGTCTTCTTACTTACTGTTTTTCCTACATTGTAACGAACTCGATAAGAAGAGGGTCGCTTCACGCCGCGCAATCCCGAACTCCAAGCGTTTCTCATCAGCATTGCCCATCTTTCGAGTCGAAATTCAAATCCAGTTTCTTATCGCATGCCAAAATCAAATCCTGATCGTGGCTTACAACAAGAATTAGCTGATTAAAGGGGTTTCGAGAGACATACTCCGTGAACTCCCGACGGCTTTCTTCGTCTAAATCATTCGTCGGCTCGTCAAACACAAGCACTTCCGGTTGCCTGCAAAGTGCTGAGATTATCCTTAGCTTCCGATACTCTCCACCAGAAAGGTCCCTACAATTCTTACCTTTTAACGATTCGACGGTTCGGCAGAAACTCGGCACAAGCTCGCAGAGATGCTCGCCCGTTCCCCGAATCGATGCCCTCTCAAGATAGTGTTCCACCGTTTCATTCGGAATAAAGAGCTTTTGCGGGCACACCGCAAACAGGTCATGTCGGATCGTCTCCATATCGAGCTCTTCATATGGCACCGACCCCAAAGTCCGATGCCCCCCAGCAGAATATAGTCCAAGAAGCACCTTCAGAAACGTGCTTTTGCCGCATCCGTTCGGCCCGGTAATGGCATAGGTTTCCCCCTCTCGACCTCCACGGAGAGATCGCGGTACAAGTAGGGCTTTCCCGCATATCGGTACGCGATGTTGGACAACGATATGCTCTCCACGTGCCCAACCGAGATGGTGCCGCGGTCCTCGGCGCCTTCCGACAGAGCCTCCAATCGGTCGAACGAGGCCCTCGCGTCCTGATATGATTTGAAATAATTCAAATAATATTTGAAGTATCCGAACGCCATCGAGTAATACGAGTTCACCATTGTGAACTCGCCAATGCTCATTCTTCCGTTTAATATTTCCATTCCGGAGATCACAAGCAACGCTCCCCGGAACACAGATGAGATCAGGCCGTCGCTCGAGGTGGCCAGATTCGAGACCCTACTTGCTTTCATGTAAATCGGGTAGTACCCCTCGAATATCCCCTTGAGCGTACGGGCACTCTGGTCATATGCCCCATCGCACTTAATGTCAAACAACTGCGACAGCTCGCCGCTCACGGATGCGAACAGCTTGCTCAACCCCTCTTTGTTCGCAAGCGAACTGTTGTACAGCGGCTTTTTCAACACCCTAAATAAAATGAAGTATGCCCCAAGCGAACATGTACTTAACGCCAGAAACACCGGGTTAATTGAAAACAGAATGATGAAAATAAACACAATCAGAACGATGTTAAGCCCGATTGTCAGGAAGTTGTTCACGACAAACGATGACACCGCATTCGAATCCGCATACACCCTCTGCGTTGTATAGGATGAATCCGCCTGCTCCCCCTTTTCCAAGGGCCCTCGTTCAAACGACTCACACGTGGCCCCCATCAGTCTCGTAGTCATCTCCAAAATGACGCGCGATACGTTCACGCCCATCGCATACGACATGAAGGATGCCGATATCCCTATGCTGGCAACAAAGGCTGCAAACCATACGACGCGAGATGGATCCCTATTCGTCACGAGAAAATCTACAAACCCACCGTTTAAGGCGGGCATGACGCACGAGAGAGCATAATTCACCGACATGAGAATCACGAAAAGCCGCGACCCTTTACAGCGAAATAACTCGTTAACCGTCTTCTTAAACATGCCAGCCCCCATCAAGCGACCTTTTATCCAAAACTGAATTAGTTCGCCGCTTAATCGCTCCCATACACTCCTTATTGTTAATCCTCGCAAAACACTATCGCGGGTTGCGATGCCCAGGATTCCGTTTCGCCTTGATATACATACGAATAGACTCCCTATTTACATAGGCAAGTGCGGCGATTATTACGGCAGCCACCATCAGACCGAAAATCGCCCTTTTGTCCGGAAAAAGGGACGAAAAAAGGAGACATATTGCGGAGAAAACTATAACCGCCCCCACCGCTCGGTTTGTGCCTAGAGACTCGGCCGTCCGCTTTTCCTCCTCTAAACGCCCTCCCGATAGCGATGACATTCCAGCAAGCAATCCCGTGAGCTTGCCTCGATACATCATTATTCCGAACACCAGCAGCAGGCATGACCCCACCATTGGAACCACAACGTCCGACATCGCCATCACTCCAGTCCATTCCTTGTCATCGAATCCTTGCGGCGGCTCAGCACATCTGGCGTCAAATGCAACCTCGTGTCAAACGGACTGCTCGCAAGCTCAATTACTTTGCATGAGCTCGAACATACCGATTTAAACGGCATACAGTTTAGCCTCGATGGCCTACGTGATTCTCATGAACATATGCGGGGGTTCCCGGGGCTATACGACCGGGTACTAGACGCCATCGATATCACGCTGAACGAAACTTCGCTGCACCTTTCGATTGCCTTTTGTCCAACATCATTTAATGTCGACGATTTCAAACCAGTTTGCACGATGCTCCGGGACAAGCTGAAATCGTCGAGCAGGACCGACCGAATTGACCTTCGAGTTCAGCCACTTATGCTCCTCGGCAGAGCCCGAAAAAACCGCACAATTCGCCCTTCAAATAATCAATACCGTCGGTTGGTCAACACGATCAACGACCTTCGATACGATCCAGGCTATCGAGGCTACTTCATGTTTGAGTGGGGCGACCCCATCGACCACTTGGTCAGATTCCCCCAGCTGCAGATGCAATTTGACCAAGTGGCCATCCACGCCAATGGCGATATCGTCGTATCCCCCTATATACCTCTCATCATTGGAAACGTTCGCAAACACAGTCTTCAGGAATACTACGATGCCGGAATGGCAACCGTTTGGGATAAACCCGTTATTACCGCGTTGGCCAATCGCATGCACTCGATTGACGAGATGGAAGAGATCTCATCGTTGATTGCAGACATCAATATGGACGGCGACCTCTATATCGACCTAATCGATGACGATCTAGGCGACCTGAGCGTCCTGTCCCAACTCTAAGGAGATGTTCCCATGTACGAGACCCCAGAAGTAGAGAAGATGGATTCCAAAACCGGCCCCATTCCCGTTGTAGTCAACTTCGCAGCCGTCGTGGATAACGTAGTTGCAGCCGTCTACGATGCCGTCGTTGCGGCCTACGCATTCTGGTACTCGGCAGATAACGACGGCACCGGGGCAAGTACGGCACAAAACTAGTCGCCAACCCATCGAGCAATCACCTCGCCTATCGCTGCATGCGATTGACTGCGCAGCCCTAGCCAACGCCCAGAGCGCCTTGAAGAGCTGCTTGTAAAATTCGCTCATTCAACAACGCGATCTCTTCACCAATCTCGGCCGGCCCGACAGAACTGCACACCAGTCGGACCGGCCAGACCCATAAAACGCTGCGTCCCGTCCACACCACACCTCACGAAACTCGCACTGCCACCACATGGGCGATTCGCGCCTCGATGTTGCGGCGCGATACTATCACGAATAGTCCCCGTCCAACAAGGCTATCCCTTCCACAGGCGTTTCAACTGTCAGTGGTAGCATTAAGCTGAACGGTGAAAAATACACTAACACTAACAGCGGAGATGACGACGTCGATGCCCTTCATGCAGCTGAGCACGTCCATCGTCGGCTTCCATCGGGGCTGTTCCGACTGGGACTCCACCTTGGATTCCAGGTCCTTCTTCTCGTCTACCGCCCGCTTGACGCGCTCCTTATAGCAGTCGAGGGTCTGCTGGGCCGTGGGGTCGGCCATCTCCGCGGCTTCGATCCAGGCCCAGTGCGCCCTGGTCCACGTCCCGAGCCTCCTTCTCTGGTCGTCTCCGCCGGGGTGGCACTGCCCATTCCTGGGCAGGTACTTGGAGAGGCGCTGCTTGACGGTAACACGGCAACCTCTCCCGGGCATCGGCGGGGGCCTGGGAGAGGTCCCTGGCGCCCTCGCACTCGCAGTCGGGGACGTGGACCTCGACGATTTCGTGCAGTGCGAGCTGCTTGGCCGAAAACTCGGCGTCGCGCTTGTCGGTCTTGCGTCGCTTGTCGGCCGCGGGCCTCTGCATCTTGGAGACCGCGCCGATGACGCAGTCCACGCCGAGGCAGCGCGGCTCCCTGCAGAAGGGAAAGCCGGTGACGCCGGACTCGTAGACTGCCCCGGGCGACTCGATAGAAAGGATCGAGTCGGCGACGGAGGCGGGGTCGTAGGAGAAGGGGCTTCCCGCCGATCTCGCCCGTGAACGGATTGAAGGCGCATCCTTTGATGCTGCGGGCGTGCACCTCAAGGCCAATAGAGGCAACATGTGGCATTGTGAGCCAGTCTCGCATTGTGGCAACCTGGCTGGCTGCCGGATTTTAATGACGACGACCATTGTCAGCCTTGGCCCACGAATCAAAAGACGATACGAAGCAGGGGCTCACATTGTTCTGCTCATATCGTCTTTATGGCGCACTACCATTCACCGAAATTCGGCAACTTTTTCATTCTCTATATACATGTTTAAACAACATGTTCTACAATAGGGACAATAGAAATGGAAACTCGGGACGAGCCGTCTATCCATCTACGGCGCAGCCCCTTATTCAAAAGGACGGTGAGTGCATCCATGGAGCGTGCAAGCGGTGTTCTGATGCCCGTTTCGTCATTGCCCGGACCATACGGAATCGGCGGCTTTGGCTGGAATGCCTACGACTTCGTCGATTTTCTCGCCTCGTGCAAACAACATTACTGGCAGATTCTGCCCCTTACGACGACCAGCTATGGCGATTCGCCTTATCAGTCGTTCTCGGCCCGCGCAGGCAACCCCAACTTTATCGACTTTGCCGAGCTTATCGAGGCAGGGTATCTGGAGCAGCGCGATATCGATGGCGTGTATCTGGGATCCGACCCCAGCAATGTCGACTACGGTGCTATCTTTGGCGGCCGCCGTCAGATTCTCGACCGCGCCGCCGAGCGCTTTGCTGCCGACAAGCCGGCCGATTTCGATGACTTTATCCAGGCCAACGAGGACTGGCTCATCCCCTACTGTGAGTTCATGACCGTCAAAGAGGAGTGCGGTCTCAAGGCGTTTTGGGAGTGGCCCGCGGAGCTCCGCACCCGCGGCGAGGCTTCCGCCAAGGTCTGCGCCGACCATCCGGCGCGTATGCTCTACCACCAGATGACGCAGTACTTCTTCGATCGCCAGTGGAGCCGCCTCAAGGCCTATGCCAACGAGCGCGACATTCTCATCATCGGCGACCTGCCCATCTATGTCTCGCGTGACTC
Organism: Collinsella sp. AF16-8; assembly: GCF_003462695.1. Lineage (NCBI taxonomy): Bacteria > Bacillati > Actinomycetota > Coriobacteriia > Coriobacteriales > Coriobacteriaceae > Collinsella > Collinsella sp. AF16-8. The sequence continues at coordinate 19,910 of NZ_QRXX01000011.1, read as the reverse complement.
CGTCGAGATGTGGGCGACGCCTGAGCTCTTTAAGATCGACACCGCCGGCAATCCCGTGAGCGTCGCCGGCACGCCGCCCGACCAGTTCTCGGCCACCGGCCAGTACTGGGGCAACCCCATCTACGACTGGGACGCCATGGAGTCCGACGGCTTCTCCTGGTGGGAGGGCCGCATTCGCGCCGCCCTCGACATGTACGACGTCATCCGCCTGGATCACTTCCGCGGCTTCGAGGCCTATTGGGAGGTGCCGTTCTCCTCGCCCGATTCGTCCTACGGTTCGTGGACGCAGGGTCCCGGCCTCAAGTTCTTCAAGACGCTCGAGGAAAAGCTCGGCACGCTGCCCATCATCGCCGAGGACCTGGGCTTCCTCACCCCCGGCGTCATCGACATGCGCGACAACTCGGGCTTCCCCGGCATGAAGATCCTGCAGTTTGCCTTTGAGGGCACCAACTCGTACTACCTGCCGCATAACTACATCGCCAACACCGTCGCCTATGTGGGCACCCACGATAACGAGACGGCGCGCGGTTGGTTTGAGGGAACGGCCACCCCGCGTCAGCGCGAGCAGGCAGCCCTGTACACCCATCAGCAGGCCGGCGAACCCATGGCAGATGCACTCAATCGCACCATCGCCGCCAGCGTGAGCGACACGTGCATCTACACCATGCAGGACCTGCTCAACTTGGGCAACGAGGCGCGCATCAACACCCCTGCCACGTTGGGCGGCAACTGGACCTGGCGCATGCTCGACGGCGCCATCACCCGCGAGCTCGAGCACAAACTCACCGACTGGACCGAGACCTACTTCCGCATCCCGTCGGAAGCCGAAATCGAGCTTCCTCAATAGGAGCTACCGCGCCCGACCCCTCCCCACCGTGCGGACGCGCTTGCTTTTTCCCGCGCGAGGCCACCCCAATCCCCTCGCGCGGGCTTCTTATGAATTGCAGACATGAAACAACCCATCACAGGAGAAAACATGCCCCAAATTAACCTCATGGAACTCGCCGAGCAGTCTTTTGGCACCTCGCTCGAGCAGCTCGACGACCGTCGCATTTACAAGCTGCTGGTCAAACTCGTGCAGGAGCGCTCCGCCGCCTGCCCGCTCAACAACGGCAAGAAAAAGCTCTATTACATTTCCGCCGAATTTTTGATCGGCAAGCTGCTCATCAACAACATGATCGACCTCGGCATCTACGATGAGGTTAAGGACCAGCTCACCGCCGCAGGCCACGACCTCAACAAGATCGAGGAGTTCGAGGTCGAGCCGTCGCTCGGCAACGGCGGCCTGGGCCGCCTGGCCGCATGCTTCCTGGATTCCATCGCCACGCTGGGCTTGACCGGCGATGGCGTGGGCCTCAACTATCACTACGGCCTGTTCCGTCAGCGCTTTGTCGACAACCAGCAGAAGGCCGTCCCCGACGAGTGGCTCGGTGAGCAGGACATCCTAGTCGACGACGGCCGCTCCTACACCGTCGAGTTCGGCGATTTTGCCGTTACCTCCAAGCTCGTCAACATCGACGTGCCCGGTTACGGCCAGCCCACCAAGAACCGTCTGCGCCTGTTCGACCTGGCGAGCGTCGACGACGGCCTGGTCCCCGGCAGCTCCATCGACTTCGACAAGACCGAGATCGCCAAGAACCTCACCTTGTTCCTCTACCCCGACGATTCCGACGAGCAGGGCCGCCTGCTTCGCATCTATCAGGAGTACTTCATGGTGAGCAACGCCGCCCAGCTCCTGATCGACGAGGCCGTCGAGCGCGGCAGCAACCTGCACGATCTGGCCGACTACGCCGTGGTCCAAATTAACGACACGCACCCCACCATGGTCATCCCCGAGCTCATTCGCTTGCTCACCACCGAGCATGGCATCGAGTTTGACGAGGCCGTGACCATCGTACGCTCCATGGTCGCCTACACTAACCACACGATCCTTGCCGAGGCGCTCGAGAAGTGGCCGCTCGCCAGCCTGCAGAAGGTCTCGCCTGCCATCGCCGACATTATCGTCAAGCTCGATGAGATCGCGAAAGCCGAGCACGATGACCCGCGCGTCGCCATCATCGACGAGCACGACACCGTCCACATGGCCCACATGGACATCCACTTTGGCTTCTCCATCAACGGCGTAGCCGCCCTCCACACCAAGATCCTGGAGGACACCGAGCTTCATCCGTTCTACGAGATCTATCCCGAGAAGTTCTCCAACAAGACCAACGGCATCACCTTCCGCCGCTGGATCCATGGAGCCAACCCCGCGCTCGCCAGCCTGCTCGACGATGTAATCGGCACCGACTGGCGCAGCACCGGCGATCTGAACAAACTCGCCAAGTTCGCCGACGACAAGGACGTTCTTGAGCGCCTGGCCGCCACCAAGGTCGAGGCCAAGGCCATCATGCGCCAGTTCATGGCGCTCGAGCAGGGCGTGACGATCCCCTCCAACGCCATCATCGACGTCCAGGTCAAGCGTATCCACGAGTACAAGCGTCAGCAGATGCTCGCGCTCTACATCATCTGGAAGTACTTCGATATCAAGAACGGCAACAGGCCTAAGCACCCTGTCACCATCATCTTTGGCGGCAAGGCGGCGCCTGCCTACACTATCGCGCAGGACATCATCCATCTGATCCTGACGCTGTCGCAGTGGATTGCAAACGACCCCGACGTGGCTCCCTACCTGCAGGTTGTCATGATCGAGAACTACAACGTCACCGCCGCCGAGCGCGTGATCCCCGCCGCTGACATCTCCGAGCAGATCAGCCTGGCCTCCAAGGAGGCGAGCGGCACCTCCAACATGAAGTTCATGCTCAACGGCGCCCTAACCCTGTGCACGCTCGACGGTGCCAACGTGGAGATTGCCGAGCTCGTGGGCGACGAGAATATCTATACCTTTGGTGCCTCGTCCAAACAGGTCGAGCAGCTCTACGCCGACGGCACCTACAACGCCGGTGCGCTCTACCGCAAGCCCGGCATTAAACTGCTGGTGGACTTCATCACCAACCCGGCCTTTATGGCAACCGGCAACGCCGAGCGCCTGCAGCGCCTGCACGACGACATTAAGGGCAAGGACTGGTTTATGGCCCTGCTCGACATTGAGGAGTACATCCAGACCAAGGAGCGCGTGCTGGCCGACTACGAGGACCAGGACGCCTGGATGCGCAAGGCGCTCATCAATATCGCCAACGCCGGCACCTTCTCGTCCGACCGTACGATCTCCCAGTACAACGACGAGATCTGGCACCTGGACTAACCCATTCCCCTTACCCATTCTCTTGAGGAACGGAGTCGTGGCAACACGGCTCCGTTTTTTGTGCCCGCACGTTACCCTGTGATCCAACTCGGCCAAACAATCTCGATCCGTAGCAATTACTCAACCAAAACGGTCCCAGCCGTTACAGATTGAGACATACCGGCCCCTCCCCTCGGGTTTATCTCAATCTGTAACATCTAGCAGGTGAAATTCGCCTTTGGTGTTACAGATTTAGATGAAATGGTTAGCTCAGCGGAACCGTCTCGATCTGTAACATCTAACGTCCGAAATCGGCCCTATCCGTTACAGATCGAGACAAACGACCGGTCAGACAGTCCCAACACAAAGAAAGGCTCCCCTCTCGCCCAGTGGACGGGAGGGGAGCCTTATATGTGACCGCGGCAAAAGGATGGCAAAGCCGCAGTCGCCCAAAGGAAGGGCCTGGTTGCACCGGGCCTAGATAAGGTTCTTGCCAGAGACCTTATCGAAGAGGTGGGTCGCGTTCTTCTCGAACTTGAACCAGATGGGGTCGCCCGCCTTGAGCGCGCCCTTGGCCTCGAGGTCGACGACGGGAATGATCAGGACAAACTGGCCGTCGGGAGCAGTCACGTGGACATGCTCGGTCGAGCCCATGAGCTCGGTCACCTCGACGGTGCCCTGGAGCGCACCCTCCTCGTCCTTGTCGGCAAGCAGAATCTGCTCGGGACGCACGCCGGCCGTGATCTCCTTCACGTCGCCGCCGTCCCAGTTGAGAGCAAGCTGAGCGCAGGTCTCGGGGGCGAGCGCCACGTTCATATCCTCGGTCTTGACGGTAAAGCCGTTGCCCGAGCGCACCAGCTGGGCATCGAAGAAGTTCATCTGCGGCACGCCGATAAAGCCGGCGACGAAGATGTTCGCGGGATGGTTGAAGACCTCCTGCGGGGTGGCGATCTGCTGGACGACGCCATCCTTCATGACCACGATACGGTCACCGAGGGTCATAGCCTCGGTCTGGTCGTGAGTAACATAAATGAACGTGCCCTTGATCTCATGACGCAGCTTAATGAGCTCGGCGCGCATCTGGTTACGAAGCTTAGCATCCAGGTTGGACAGGGGCTCGTCCATCAGAAAGACCTTGGGGTCACGTACGATGGCGCGGCCGATGGCGACACGCTGACGCTGGCCGCCGGAGAGTGCCTTGGGCTTACGGTCAAGATACTCGGTAATACCCAGGATCTCGGCAGCGGAGCGAACCTTGCGGTCGATCTCGTCCTTGGGGACCTTCTTGAGCTCGAGCGTAAACGCCATGTTCTCGTACACCGTCATATTGGGGTACAGAGCATAGCTCTGGAACACCATGGCGATGTCGCGGTCCTTGGGAGCGACGTCGTTGACGCGCTTGCCGTCGATGAGCACGTCGCCCGAGGTGATATCCTCCAGGCCGGCGACCATGCGCATCGTCGTGGACTTACCGCAGCCAGAAGGGCCAACGAGGACGATGAACTCCTGGTCGTGAACGGTGAGGTTGAAGTCCTCTACAGCGAGCACACCGTCCTCGGTAACCTTGAGGTTGTGCTTCTTCTCCTCGGTTTTCTTCTTTTTGCCAAAGAAGCCCTTCTTTTTTGACTCGTTGTTGGGATACACCTTCTGAACATGTTTGAGAACGATCTCGGCCATGTCTTTACCTTTCGATACGCGGCGCCGCGCTGAGAGGCGCCGCCAAAACTTGCAAAACAGTTACGGCATCAGCCCTTGACGGCACCTGCCACAACGCCGTCAATGATGTACTTCTGGCAGAAGATGTACATGATGACGATGGGGATGACGACCATCATGATGCATGCCATCATGGGGCCGAGCTCGACGTGGCCATAGCCGCCACGGAAGTACTGGATCAAGATAGGAATGGTCTTGTACTTGGTGGAGTCGAGCGTAAGGTAGGGCAGCAGATAGTCGTTCCAGACCCACATGGTCTCGAGGATGCCGACCGAAAGATAGGTGGGCTTCATAATGGGAAGGACGATCTTAAAGAACACCTGGACCGGGTTGCAGCCGTCGATCATGGCCGCTTCCTCAATCTCGAGCGGGATGTTCTTGACGAAGCCGGCGAACATAAAGACCGCGAGGCCCGCGCCAAAACCAAGGTAGATGAAGCAGATGTTAAACGGCGTGTTAAAGCCGATGCGGTCCGCGAGGTTGGACAGCGTGAACATGAGCATCTGGAACGGTACGACCATCGAGAAGACGAACAGGTAATAGAAGAAGTTCGAGATCTTGCTGTTGACGCGCACCACGTACCAAGCGCACATGGAGCAGCACACCAGAATCAGCACGACCGACGTGACCGTGATGATGAGCGAGTACATAAACGCCGAGGCAAAGCCCTGCTCGTTCAGAGCGTGCACGTAGTTTGCGAGGCCGTTGAACGTCTCGGGCGTGAGCAGATCGAACGCCGTGGTGGTGCTGATTGCGGTCGCTTTCTTAAAGGAATTGAGCGCAATCATGAACACGGGGTAGATCCATGCGAGCGACAGGATCGTAAAGAAGATCGAGAGCGCGCGGTTGATAGCCTTATCGCGTTTCATTACTGCTGCACCTCCTTGGACCTCGTGGCCTTAAGCTGGATCATAGAAATAGCGACAACCAGGATGCAGAAGATAACTGCCTTGGCCTGACCGATGCCCTGCCATGCGATGCCAGCACGCGAATAGAACGTGTTGTAGATGTTCAGGGCGAGCATCTCGGTGGAGTGCGCCGGGGCGCCACCGGTAAGGGCGAGGTTCTGGTCGAACAGCTTAAAGCCGTTGGTGATGGACAGGAACAGGCAGATGGTGATGGTCGGCATCAGGTTGGGGATCTTAACCTTCCAAAACGTCTGCCATGCCGTAGCGCCATCGACCTTGGCGGCCTCGATGTAGTCAGACGGAATGGACTGCAGACCGGCGATGTAGATGATCATCATGTAGCCGACCTGTTGCCACAGGGTCAGGATGATAAGGCCCCAGAAGCCAGCGGCGGAGTTGAGGGCGATAAGCTGGGCACCCACGTTGGAGAGCAGGCAGTTGATCAGAATCTGCCAAATGTAACCCAGTACAATGCCGCCAATCAGGTTAGGCATAAAGAAAATCGTACGGAAGATGTTGGTGCCCTTGAGCGCCTTGCGAGTGAGCGCCTGCGCAATGGCCAGCGCGATCACGTTGATGAGCACCGTCGACAGGAAGGCAAACGCCACGGTAAAGAAGAACGACGTGGAGAACTGCGGATCGGACAGCGCGCGCACGTAGTTCTCGATACCGACAAAGTGCGCGTTATTGATGGTAATAAACTGGCAGAACGAGAGATAGAAACCCTGGATAAAGGGAATCACGAACCCGATCATAAACGCCAGGCACGTGGGCAGCATAAAGAGCGGCCACCAGCGCTTGAGTGCTTTGCCCATAGAAGGGTCCTTTCAATATGCAGGGGGCGGGCAAACCTACGTCTGCCCGCCCCCTGTCGCTAATCAGATAGCTTGGGCAGCAACTGCTTACTCGGAAGCAGCCTTCTCGGTCTTCCAGCCATCGACGAAGGCGTTCTTGACGCCGTCCCACTTGGTGTTGTCGGCAGCATAAGCGATGAGAGCCTGCTTGAGGTTCTTCTTCCACTCCTCGGAGGGGATGTAAACGAAGTCCCAAGCGACGGTCTTCTTGCCGTCCTTGGCCATAGCAACGGCCTGCTGAGAGAAGACGTTGGTGGTCTCCTTAGCGCTCTTGAACGGGGCGGTCAGACCCATCTTGTCAGCGATGATGCCGGTGGCGGTGTCAGAAGTGACGCACCAATACATGAAGTCCTCGGTGGCCTTCTGGGCATCCTCGGAAGCCTGGGAGCTGACGCACCAGTAGTTCTCGCCGCCGGAGCACAGGCCCTGGTTCTCCTCGCCGTCGACGCCGATGTAGATCGGCAGCATGCCGAGCTGGTCGTCGGTCATACCGGCCTTGGTGAGGTCGGCGTAGGCCCAAGAGCCGTTCTGATAGAAGACGGCCTTGCCGGTTGCGAACTCGTTGGTGGCGTCGTCACCGGTCTTGGAGGCGAGCTGCGAAGGATCGCAGGTGGAGTCGGTGATGTACAGGTCGAAGATCTGCTTAAAGTTGTCGAGATACTCGCCCTTGATCTCGTCGTCCTCCTGATTGTGCTCCTTCTCGAACTCGTAGTAGAGCGGGAGGTTGGCGAGGTGCGTGGTGTAGCGCCAGCTGGAGGAGTCATCCATACCGGCGGAAGTGAAGGCACCGTCAACGCCGAGCTCGTCCTTGCGGGCCTGGATGTCATCGGCGCAAGCCTTCAGCTTGTCGAAGGAGTTGATGTCCTCGGCCTTGTAGCCGGCCTTCTCGAGGAGCTCCTTGTTGTAAATGATGCCGTAGCTCTCCTGAACCCAGTCGATACCCAAATCCTTGCCGTCGGACTGCAGCGCCAGGGAGTCGTCGATGAGCTCGCCGCGGAGCTTGGTGTCGGAAAGATCGGCGCAGTAGTCCTTCCAGTTCTTAAGGCCGGTGGGGCCGTTGACCTGGAACAGCGTCGGAGCGGAGCTCTTGGACATCTCGGACTTGAGCTTCTCCTCGTAGGTGTTGGAGGCGGCGGTCACGATCTTGACCTCGACGCCCTTCTCCTTCTTGTACGCCTTGGCGATCTCCTTCCACTCCTTGTCGACCTCGGGCTTGAACTGGAGGAAGTAGACCTCGGCAGCGTCACCAGAAGCAGAGGAGCCAGAGCCGGCAGAACCACCGCAGCCCACGAGGCCCAGACCAAGAACCGCAGCCGCGGAACCAGCAAGGCCCAGGAACTGCCTTCTGCTCATTTCGTTCTTCATTACAATCCACCCTTTCACACCGTGGCGGCACCCTTTGCCGCCGCCTTCGGAGATTGGCTCGGGGACTTTGCCCCTTTTGCTGACTTGTACAATACGCTATTTGGCTAGTTGTTTGAACAAGTATTACTAGAGCGGTAGAAAAACTTCGGTGAACGGTAATTTCGACTTGATACTTGACAAGTTTTGTATAAACAATTATTTGTTATCGAATGCAGAGAAAACGCCCGATCAAGCCGATGCATCGTCGGTTTGACCGGGCGTTTTCGCTTTGAGGGCATGAGTCTCGTCAGGCTGCGAGCTAGCCGGCTATCGCTTGGAATTGACGCGGTAATGGAAGATCTCGGGGTGTGTGCGGGCATGCGTGACCTCGAACAAGATGCCGTCCGAGGTGTACGACTGGCTCTCCATAACGGCGACGCAGTTGTACTTGCCGAGGTCCAGATAGCTGCAGTCTTCATCGTTGGCGAGCTCGACACTCACCGTACGACGGCTCGCCATCACTTTGACGCCGCGCTTGTGCTCCAGATAGCCGTAGATAGAATCCGCCGCGATCTCGGGGGTCAGGCCCTTGGCGATCGACGCCAAAAAGTAGCCATGGTCCACTTGGCGCGCGCTGCCGTTGAGGCTTCGGACACGCACTACGCGAATCAGCTCCTCGCCCACCTTAAAGCCCAGGCGACGTGAGAGTTGCTCAGTGCAAATCAAATGTTCAAAAGACTTGACCTCGGTCGATGCGACGGCATTGTTGCGTTTTGCGAACTCGCCAAACGACTCAACCTCTTCGAGTGCGCCCAGCATGTCGGTTTCGCCCTTAAGCCAAATAACGCGCACGCCCTTACCGTGTATAGGCTGCACAAACATCTGGTCGGCCAGCATGCTCAAGGCGCGTCGAACGGTATTGCGCGTGCAGCCAAACTCCGCGGTCAGCTCGGCTTCGGTTGGCAGCATCTCCTGAAACGCATAGGTCCCGTTGATGATGCGCGAACGGATCTCGCGGTAGATTCCTTCGTAAATCGCTTTTGGCATGATTTCACCTCTAATGAATATGTATGGCTAGGCACGATAGCATTTCTTAAAGTTGTTTAAACCGATTATCGGTAAAGCACGGATTATTTACCGTCGACGGTTCCCCCGAAACCCAAATCGGACCGAATCAAAACCGTCAATGCGGCAAGCAGCCAGTCCTCTACAATGAGTTCATTGTTTAAACGTTCTTGCTCGCACAGCATGTTGCATCCGAAAGGCATATTATGCTGCAGAAAATCCAACGTTTTGGCGGAGCCATGTTCGCGCCCGCCATGCTGTTTTCTATATCAGGCCTCATGGTCGGCATCTCCGCCCTCGCAACGACCGTGGATATCGTCGGCGACCTCGCCGTATACGGAACCCCCTGGTACGTTTTCTGGACTATCATTCAGCGCGGCTCGTGGACGGTCTTTAAGCGCCTTCCACTCCTTTTTGCCGTAGCGCTGCCTATCGGCCTTGCCCAAAAGCAACCGGCACGCTGCTGCCTCGAGGCGCTCGTAGCCTATTTTGCCTACTGTTTCTTTTTGAGCGAGATCATTAAGCTGAGCGGCGACAACCTTGGACTTAAGTACCCGTCGTCTTTAACCCCCGCCAGCGGCATCACCGTCATCGACGGCATCAAGACGCTCGACACCGGCATTATCGGCCCGCTGGCGGTGTCGGCAACCGTCGTTGCCATCCATGACCGCTTCTACGATGCCAAGGTTCCCGATTGGCTCGGCACGTTCTCGGGTTCCTCGCTCGTCTACCTCATCAGCTTTTTTGCCGTGTTTGCCCTTGCCGCCATCTCGGCCGCCATCGTGCCCTTCGCATACGCTGTGACCGAAACGCTGCGCCACGCACTTGCGGGCGTCGGCCCCTTCGGCGTGGGCATCTTTGTGTTTTTGGAGCGAGCGCTCGAGCCCATGGGGCTGCACCATCTGCTCTATATGCCCATCTATTACGACAATCTGGTCATTCACGACGGTATTTACGCCACGTGGACCAACCTGCTCCCCATTCTCTCCCATAGCACGCGCCCTTTAAATGAACTTGCGCCCTGGGCAGGTTTTACCGCCACCGGCTGGGGCAAGCTTTTTGGCCTTCCCGCCATCGCGGCAGCATTCTATTTCACCGCCAAACCCGAACGCCGCGCCGGCCTTAAGGTCATCCTTTTGCCCGCCATCGTCGCCTCGGTGGTCTGCGGCGTCACCGAGCCGCTCGAGTTTCTCTTTATGTTCACCTATCCCGGACTCTTTTTGCTCTACGCCGTCCTGTCCTCCTGCCTTGCCATGACCATGAACTTCTTTGGCATCGTCGGCATCTTCTCGGGCGGTCTCATGGAAATGACGGCCTTCAACTTCATCCCACTCATGCGAATGCATGCCGGCTCCTACCTTTTGGCGCTCGGTATCGGTCTTGCCTTTAGCCTCATCTTTTTTGTTAGTTTTCGAGCACTCATCTTGGTCTATGACCTTAAGACGCCGGGCCGCGAGGATCATGTCTCCAATCGCGCGGCAATCGATCGTTTAACGGGAAGCGGCTTTGCCAAAGAGCAATCTCCCAATGGCGAGGTCAGTATTCAATCCGATCAAGATCACGTCCTCGCTGAGCGGGTAATTCAGCTTTTAGGTGGCGTTGGCAATATCGTGGGCGCAACCAACTGCGCCACGCGCCTGCGCGTCGAGGTCGCAGACCCTTCCATCGTTGCAGATAATGCGTCGTTTGTCGCGGTGGGCGCCAAGGGCCTCATCATTACGGGCAAGACCGCCCAGGTGATTATTGGCATCTCCGTTCCCCGCGTTAAAGAGCATTTTGACCAGATCATGGGCCTCGAGCCGGGATTTGTGTCCACCACCTCGGCCTCCCCTGCCGCCAGCGCAGCCCATAAGCGCGGCGATATCTGCTTCTTCGATATCGACGGAACACTCGCCTGGCAAGACCCTCGAGTGGCACAAGAGCTTCCCGAGAGCGAGCGAGACCTCTCCCCCTATCCCAATGAAGCGGTCTCGCAAGCCATCCGTGATTTTGTCGCCAAGGGCAATATGGCGTTTATCTGCACAGGGCGCACGCTGAGCTGCATCCATCCAAAGCTGCTCGAGCTGCCTTGGACCGGCATCGTCTGCCTCGCGGGTGGCTATGTCGAACTTGAGGGACACGTGATTCGCGATTTGGCGATGACGCCCGGCATGCTGCAGCGCCTTGCTCCCATTCTTGAGCAATCGGACGAAGTGATTCGTTTTGAGGGACTCAATGGCGTCGTTCGCATGAGTGCCGATGCGCCCGACGCCCCGGGATACGCCCGCACCGTGGGCGATGCAATTACGCAGCTGCAACATTACAGCGCCTACAAGATCTTAATGTCCACGTCGCTTGCCAACCGCATCGCTCAGGATCAAGCGTTTGAGCCGCTGCTCTGCTTTAACGAGCTCGAGCTCGAAGTGACCGAGATTTCGCCTCGCGAATGCACCAAGCGCGAGGGTATCCAGTCCGTACTCGACGCCCTCGATCCCCACCACGGAACCGTATACGGCATCGGCGACGCCAGCAATGACGTCTCGCTGATGAACGCCGTCGACGTTGGCATCGCCATGGGCAACGCACCGGACTTCCTCAAGGAAAAGGCCGACTATGTCACCGACAGCATCGACCACGACGGCGTCGTCACCGCGCTCGAACACTTTGGGCTTATCTAGCCAAGCCCCTGCCGCACTTGCGGCCGCATGGACCAATCGTCTTCAACCGCCGCGCTCGACGCCCTAATGTGGCAATATGTTGTCTGCATAATGCAACGATGCAACCTATCAAAGAATGCGAGAACCCGTGTCCAGTCCGTTTACCAGCTTTTTAGCCCAGCACTTTGACCAGATTAACGACTATCTGGCCACGTTCTTTGACGGACAGGCGACTTCCGCCGATCTCGAGCGCTACCTGTATACCCCGCTCTCGGCATTTACGGCAAACGCTGGCAAGCGCCACCGCCCGCTCATCTGCATGCTCGCCGCCACTGCGGTAGGCGGCAGCTTTGAGAGCGCCCGCAGCGCAGCGGCGGCCATCGAGCACTTTCAGTCGGGCGCACTCATCCACGACGACATCGCCGACAACGGGCAGATTCGTCGCGGCAAGCCCTGCATGCACCTTACCGAGGGCACCGGTCTTGCCATCAACTGCGGTGACCTGGCGCTCACCATGGTCACCAAGACGGTTCTCGACGACCCCACACTCAACGCAGACGTGAAGCTTCGCGTGCTCCACGAGCTTACCGAGATGATCGTCCGTACCATCGAGGGCCAGGCGCTCGACCTGGGCTGGGTCCGCGACGGGCGCTTTGACATTTCGGTCGGCGATTATCTGGACATGGCGACGCACAAGACCGCGTACTACAGCGGAGCGACGCCGCTTGCCGCCGGAGCCATTATCGGCGGCGGCAGCGAAGAGCAGATTGAGGCACTGCGCGCCTTTGGGCTGCACACGGGCCTTGCCTTCCAGATTCAAGACGACCTGCTCAACTTGATCGGCACCAAGGAGGCCGCCAACAAGGACTTCCGCACCGATATCACCGAGGGCAAGCGCACCCTCGTTGCCGTGCATGCCCTGTCAGACGAGCGCTATCACGACGAGATCGAGGCAATCCTTTCCTCGGGCACCGAGGACCCTGCGCAGCTCGCACGCGCCGTGGAGATCTTCCAGGAGACCGGCTCCATCGATTTCGCCCACAACTATGCGCTCGACCTGACCGCCAAGGCCAAGGCCGCTATCGAAGGCGTCGAGCTCGACCCGCATGCGCGCGAGCTCTTCCTCTCAATGGCAGATTTCTTTGTGGAGCGTCTTAACTAGCGGGGGTCATAAAACCTGTGGGCAGCGCGTTTGGGTACAAGTTGCTACACTATTGAGTGCATGTTTATAAATTGTCTCGCGTTGTCTATCCGACACACGCTCAAAATAGTACGAATGGTACGCCGAAAGGGGTTCGTTCATGGAACCTATTACCACAGGCATGCAGGGAGCAGCCGTCGAGGACGTCCAGTCCCGCCTTCTGCAGCTCGGCTATACAATCGATGACGCCGAGGTTGTCGACAAGCGCTTTGGCACCACCACCGAGCAGGCCGTCAGCACCTTCAGGCTCGACAGCGGCCTTGCTGCCGGTCATGCCGTCGATATCCCCTGTTGGAGCGCCCTGGTCGACGCCTCGTATAAGCTGGGCGACCGCACCCTGTATCTGCGCATGCCCAATTTCCATGGCGCCGATGTGCAGGCCCTGCAGCGCGCTCTCAACGTTTTGGGCTTTGCCTGCGGCGAGGACGACGGCTACTTTGGTCCGCATACCGAGGCCGCCCTGCAGCAGTTCCAGGAAAATGTCGGCCTGTTTGCCGACGGCATGGCCTTCCAAGACACCTACGCCTACATCAACCGCCTGCATCATGTGTGGGAGGGCAAGCCCTCGGTCACCGAAGCCGAGTCCCGCATCGGTTTTGCTCGCGCCGCCAACGTGCTCGAGCGCTTCCAGATTGCCGTTATCGGCGAGGACCCCATCGCACGCAGCGTTGCTTCGCGCATGTGGAACATCGCCACGGCAACGACCGACAACAGCGGCATGATGCTCTGCGACTCCGAGGTCCCAACCGACGTTGACCTGGTGCTCGAGATCGCAAGCGACGAGCTGCCCGCCGACGCCGCGCCACGCGCCACTATTGCCCTCGCCGAGTGCCACAACCTGGCCCAGCGCATCCGCACCGCCAATGTCGCCGCGCAGCAGAAGCCGGCTCGCATTCGCATTGAGCTCACGGGCATGACGCGCTACAACGGCACCTTCACGGCCAGCGACGCGCAGACGCTCGCCGTACGCCTACTCGACGGCGTTTGCGATGCCCTCGCAGATTAGGTAAACTAGACGAGTTGCTTTTGGGCAACACCACACATTGGGACGTAGTTCAACGGTAGAACTCCGGTTTTTGGTGCCGGCTGTTGGGGGTTCGAATCCCTCCGTCCCAGCCATTAAAACTGAGCGCCCTAAGCCCATAACGGCCCAGGGCGCTTTCTTGTGGGCAAGCGGAGGAATTCGAACCCGCAAGGGTGCGGAGCTGAGGAAACGCGAAGCGTTTTCCAGCGCAGCACGCAAGGAGCGAAGCGACGCAGCGGGGCGCGGCCGCCGACCAGGCGGACGCGGAATCCCTCCGTCCCACACCAGCCAAGAGCCCCTCACGTCAAGCAAATCGAGCCAACGCCGCCAAGCGGAGGAATCCGAACCCGCAAGGATGCGGAGCGACGCAGCGGGGCGCGGCCGCCGCAGGCAGACGCGGTGCCGGCACTTGGGGACGCTCCTAAGTGCCGGCATTATAGGAACGTCCCCAAGTGCCGGCTCGGGACTATTTTCGAGGACCCTCCGAAGGACTGTGGCCAAAAAACGGCAAATATGAGTACTGTTACCGTTGTAGCTACATTATTTTCGTTAATAAAAGAAGATCTTAATGAGATTTATTCGCATCAAGGTCTTCCTTTAATGAACACTTGAGGAGATACGGCAGTTTATCTGCTCGATCGACACGTCAAATCACCTTAAATGTGATCAAAATTACTGCTACTAAAAGAGTATCAGTACTCATATTTGATGTTTTTTGGCCACGGCTCTTTATAGACACCCTGCACAGCGACGGTGGTAGATTTCGGAACGTGTCCGTCAGCCCCGTTCCGAAAAGCGAGCCGCGTGCAACGGCCAAGCCACGACAGCCCCCGGGAGAGCGGGGGCACCGGCTTAGGTTTATCGCGAGTTCCGCACGAACAGGAGGCCACTTAATGTGGCCTCCGTCGTGAGCAGGACTGTAGAGCAGGAAACCTAAGCCGGTGTCCCCGCTCTCCCGGGGCCGGCGGAATTTAGTTGTTAAGCATGCGGTCGAAGCTTCCCGAGTCGCCATCCCGATAGTCGGCGGTCATCAGAATCTCCTGCGGAATGCGCCCGCCCTCGCGCAGCACATTGCGGAACTGCACGCGCGTGACCATGGGCAGATCCTTGATCGTCGCCGCCAAGTTCTGCGGCACGCCCTGGTTGGCAGCCGCGGGCTCGCACTCGCCGCCGGCCTTCACGCGACGCTTATGCTCGGCGAGCATGGCGCGGTACATGCCGGCATGCAGGCGAATCTCAACCACATTGGCATTGCGAGCCTGCTCGACGATGCGCGCGCCCTCGCGGTCGATATCGCCCACGTAGTAGACGTAGTTAAAGCGATAGCCGATCTCAGCCAGATAATCGTCCAGGGCATGCGAGACGCTCGCCTTGCATCCGCCGCCAAAAATCACGCCGCCCACCTTGATGCCAAAGAGCTTGGCGTGCTTGCGGCCACGCAGCAGCCTGACGATCTCGTCGTAGGTGTCCAGGTTCTCGACCATAATGAACGGCTTATCGGCGCCCAGCGTAAAGAAACCCGTAAAGTGAACGGGGCGGTTGGGGGCGACCTTAATCGCCTGCATGCTGATGCCCTTTTCGGTCATACGCCGAATTAGGCGCTCGCCGTGCTTGCCGTCAAAGGCCTTCTCATCGTTAAAAATCTGGTAGGCACGCTGGCGGCGCGAGGCAACCGGCGTATCGGCACCTCGGTTTTGCTCGATCCAAGCCTGGATGATTGCGATTTCCTCGGCAATCTTGCGGTTGGACATCTCGTTGTGCTGAGTGCGCTGCGGCGCCTTTTTGCCGTCCTTGCCCTCGACCTTAACAATTTGAGTCTGCTGCTCCTTGATCTTAGAGAGCGCCGTAGGCGTAGGGACAACTTTGAGCAGCTGCCTGCCCAAAACGCGGGCAAGGGCAAACGCCGATACCTCGCCGTGGACGGCCGACTCGGGCCGCTGGGTAGCACTATCAGCCGCGGCAGGCTCAGCCTGTGCATGAGGCTTACGCTTGGAATCTGCCCGGGTATTACGTTCCTGCTTGGGCGCAGACGAGCGCTTTTGCGGACGATCGGACTTGGCCTCCTTCGCCGGCTGGCGCTTGACCTGATCCACCGGAGTCTCGGCCTTCTCATCTCCGTTTTGTGTCGCTGTCTTCTCGGCCGCGGCCTCGGCATTTGAGCCACGACCGCCGCGGTGACGACGACGGCGGGGCTTGCCTGAGGCGCTCTCCCCCGCCTGCTTATCAGCGGTCTGTTGAGCTTTGACCTCAGTGTCAGCCGCAGGCTGCGACTCGGAAGGTTGCTGCTCGCGAGCCGCCGGCTCAACGGTTTTCTCGGTTTGTTCGGCCTTCTCGGCCTGAGCGGTCGGAGCCGGCTCGCCCTTCTCCTGACGCCTTACGGGATACGCGCGCCTCGCAAAACCACGCCCGGGACGGCATGAACCCGGAGCCTTCTTGGCAGACTCCTCAACATCGTCTGCAGCCTCGGAAGGCTCTTCAACCTCATGCGCGACATCCTGCTGCGCAGCCTTAAAGTGGGCACCACGGCGACGCTGGGGCTCCTGGGCCTCCACGGGCTTTTGCTCCTTCGCGGGCCTCTGCGACTCGGCAGCAACCTCGTTCTCAACAGCCTCGGCATCCGTCTCACCCTTTTGAGCAACGGCACGACGGAAGCGCTCCTGCTGGGCGCGGCGCTGCGCATCGCGCTTGCCACCCCCGCCAAAACCGCCGCGTCCCGCCTTGGCCGTAAAGGCACGCACGACGTTCTCATCGAGCAACTCATCGGTATCGACATGCTCACGCGGAGCAGCTTCTTCCACAGCAGGCACGTCAGCGGAATCCTCGACGACAAAATCTTCGACGGACTCGGCAGGCTGCTCCTGGGCATCGCGGATCTCGACATTGATGGTATAGAACGCCGGGCGCCCGTTAATGCCGCTGCCCTCGATCTTGGTCACGATATTTGCCGCGATAAGCTCATCGCGCATCGCCTTGGTGTCGCATTCCTTATCGACGGAGCGGAAAATCTGCGCCAGCGCGCTCGACTTAATCTTGAGCGCCTTGCGGCAGAGCAGGTCGTAGGCAACCAGCTTGGCGCGCTCGGCAGAAAGCGATGTCTGGCTGCTCAGACGCTCAGCCAGAGCATCGACATTGTTTTGATTATCGGAATATACCGTCTTGGCCACGGGGCCCCTTTCATATGCACACATATACGTCTATATGGTACAACGCACGAGCCTATCCACGCAAAACATCTGCGAGAACGCCCTTGCACCACCTGTTCTCACAAGAAAAAAGACCGGGTCCGCTTGATTGCGGACCCGGTCTTTCCGAGTCAAATAGATGGGAGATTCAACCCGTCCGACCGACTAGGCCTTGGCGGCCTCGGCGTCGGCAGGAGCTTCAGCGGCAGCGGCGCGACCGTACTCGGCCTTGCCCATCTCGGACCACTCGGGTTCCTCGTCGGGCATGGAGCCGGCCTCCTTGCCGAAGAACTCCTTGAGACAGTTGACGGCAACGATGAGGCCCAGGACCATCAGCAGGACGGCAAAGACGAGCTGCAGGCCCTTGGTGGCGGCGACGGAGACGGCGGCCGTGGTGGCGGTAGCCGGGATGGTGCCGAAGAAGCCGTAGGCCTGGACGGCGGTCATGCAGCCCATGGCGCTCTGGACCAGCGAGGTGAAGGTGCAGCAGAGCAGGAAGGCGACGGGCACGTAGAGCATCCAACCCTTGCGGCCGGTGCACTTGCAGAACACGGCGAGGGTAATCATGGTCATACCGCCGAGCAGCTGGTTAGAAGCACCAAAGAGCGGCCAGATGTTGGCATAGCCGCCAAAGGCGAGGGCGAGGCCGGGGAGCAGGGTGACGACCGTGGCGAACCAGGGGTTGCCGAGAACCTTCATGTAACCGGCCTTGGACTCGACGGCCAGGGCGTCGTTGGTCTGGGCAAAGAACTCGGAGAACGAGGTGCGGGCGATGCGGGCGACGGCGTCGAGCGAGGTCAGAGCCAGAGCGGAGACGTTCATGGTCATGAAGACGGTAGCGAGCGTGCCGTCAACACCGAAGGCCTGCATACCGCGGGAGATACCAGCAGCGAAGATCTGGAACGGGGTGGAAGCGACGCCAGCGTTGAGGGCGCCGGTACCGGCGGTGTTCATGTCGGAGAACATGATGCCGGCGACGATGATGGCAAGGATGCCGACGAAGGACTCGACGATCATGGCGCCATAACCGACCTTGACGGCGTCCTGCTCCTTCTCGACCTGCTTGGAGGAGGTACCAGAAGAAACGAGGCTGTGGAAGCCGGAGAGGGCACCGCAGGCAACGGAAACAAACAGGACCGGGAACATCATGCCAGAAGCGCTGGAGAAGCCGGTAAAGGCCGGAGCGGTGATGGTGGCCTGGCCGTTAACACCCAGGACGACGATACCGAGGACAGCGCAGGCGATCATGACGATCATCATGATGGAAGTGAGGTAGTCGCGAGGGGTCTTGAGCATCTGGATGGGCATAGCGCCAGCGAAGACCAGGTAGACCATGACGACGGCGAACCACTGGAACTTATCCAGGTAGACCGGGAACTGCATACCGACGGCGAACATGAGAACCATGAGGACCACGCCGGTGACGAACTCGGTAGCACCGGTGAGGTTGAACTTCTTCTGGGCCCAACCAAAGGCGATAGCGACGAAGGTGAACAGGATGGAGATGGTACCAGCGCAGCCGGCGGCATAGGACTTGGTGAAGTCGATAGCACCGGTGGCAGCGCCAGAAGCGTCAACGACCGAGGTGAACATGAACGTCTTGCAGACCATGTCGGTGAAAGCGGCGATGACGATGATGCAGAACAGCCAGCAGAACAGCAGGAACAGGCGACGGCCGGTCTTGCCGATGTATTTCTCGATGAGCTGGGCCAGGGACTTGCCGTTGTTCTTCATCGAAGCGTACAGAGCACCAAAGTCGTGGACGGCGCCAAAGAAGATGCCGCCGACGAGGACCCAGAGCACGACGGGCAGCCAGCCAAAGGCCATGGCGACGATCGTACCCGTGACAGGGCCAGCACCGCAGATCGAGCTGAACTGGTGCGAGAACGCGGTAAAGGCGGAGACGGGCGAGAAGCTCTTGCCGTCCTTCATGCGCTTGGCCGGCGTGAGGGCCTCTTTGTCAACGCCCCACTTGTTGGCCAGCCAGCGGCCGTAGCCCAGATAGCCACAGGCGAGCACCGCCGCGGCCACAACCATGAGCAAAACTCCGTTCATTACATTTCCTCCTCTAAAAAGAACTTCCTAGACATAAAAAATGAGGGCCGTCGGTTGCGCTCGACGGCCCTCATCTTCATCAGCCGCCCGTTATCGTACGGGCTAGCTGTATGTGCTAACCCGCATCAGATAATTACTACGCTGATAATGTTTAGCTGATGCGTGAACATGTCTAAGAAATCCTCTTCAATCATGATGTGAACGATCCGTGCGTGTTCACATCCCCCAGTGGTTGAAAAGGAGTATGAAACTTTAGTTACCTAAAGTCAACGCAAATTTGTAATGGATTTTCAACTTTTTTGAATTTCTCGTTATAAAACGCCACTGACCTCGGACTTTACCCAACAAAAGTTTTTGCATGGGAGATACCCCTCGGGAGCCGCGGGAGCCGGGCGGCGCATATGAACTTTCCTGCTCTACAGTCCTGCGCAAGACGGAAAGCACATTAAGTGCTTTCCTTTGCGTGCGGAACTCGCGATAAAGTTCATATGCGCCGCCCGGCTCCCGCGGCTCTCAGGGGCTCCCATCCCAAATGCGGAGCAAAGCTCCGCACACCATCTTTTTCTTTCAGCTAAAGCACGCCGGAAATTCGACGCAGCTGGCTAACCTTGCCGGACGTTGTCGACGCCAAACCAGCTCAGAAGCTATATCGATACAGAAAGGTCCCCGGACGGAGGGGCCGGATATAAGGTTTATCGCGAG